>NZ_JBEAFN010000034.1:0-80056 GCF_040061795.1 Klebsiella sp. GN_Kp190 | reverse complement strand
GGTAAGGCGTTTACGCCGCGACCCGGGGAGTGTGCCGGGGTTGATGTATCAGCTCGGCCTGTTCCCGGCTCGCGCTGCGCTTAGCCGGGCTACGTATTCACCGTCGTCTGCGGGCCGGTCGCCCGGACAGGTGCGCCAGCACCGCCTCCGGGATTTCCTGTGCTATGATTCAAAAAGGACAAAAATCACAACAGAATGAATCAGATGAGTAAACTCGACACCTTTATTCAACAGGCCGTCGCCGCGATGCCCATTAGCGGGACCTCGCTTATTGCTTCTTTATACGGCGACGCCTTGCTCCAGCGCGGCGGAGAGGTCTGGCTCGGCAGCGTGGCGGCGCTGCTGGAAGGGCTCGGATTCGGCGAACGATTCGTGCGTACCGCGCTGTTCCGCCTGAATAAAGAAGAGTGGCTCGATGTGGTGCGCATTGGCCGCCGCAGCTTCTACCGCCTCAGCGACAAAGGCCTGCGCCTGACCCGCCGGGCGGAGCATAAAATCTATCGCGCCAGCGCCCCGGAGTGGGACGGTACCTGGCTACTGCTGCTGTCGGAAGGGCTGGAGAAGAGCACTCTGGCGGAAGTCAAAAAACAGCTGCTGTGGCAGGGATTTGGCGCGCTGGCGCCGAGCCTGCTGGCTTCGCCATCGCAGAAGCTGGCGGACGTGCAATCTCTGCTGCACGAAGCGGGCGTAGCGGAAAACGTTATCTGCTTCGAAGCGCATTCCCCGCTGGCGCTCTCCCGGGCGGCGCTGCGCGCTCGCGTTGAAGAGTGCTGGCATCTTACCGACCAGAACGCGATGTATGAAACGTTTATCGCCCTGTTTCGACCGCTGCTGCCGCTGCTTCGCGACTGCGAGCCCGCGGAGCTGACGCCTGAACGCTGCTTTCAAATTCAGCTCCTGCTGATTCACTTCTATCGCCGGGTGGTGCTGAAAGATCCGCTGCTGCCCGAAGAACTGCTCCCCGCGCACTGGGCCGGACAAACCGCGCGCCAGCTGTGCATCAATATTTATCAACGCGTTGCGCCCGGCGCGCTGGCGTTTGTCGGCGAGAAGGGCGAAAGCTCGGTGGGGGAACTTCCCGCGCCGGGGCCGCTCTATTTCCAGCGCTTCGGCGGGCTGTCGGGCGTATAAGGAGGCACCATGCCCATTTATCAGATTGACGGTATGACGCCGGTTGTACCGGACGAAAGCTATGTTCATCCCACCGCCGTGCTGATTGGCGACGTGATCCTCGGCAAAGGGGTCTACGTCGGCCCTAACGCCAGCCTGCGCGGCGATTTTGGCCGTATCGTGGTGAAAGATGGCGCTAACATCCAGGATAACTGCGTGATGCACGGCTTTCCCGGCCAGGACACGGTGGTGGAAGAAGAGGGACATATCGGCCACGGCGCGATTCTGCACGGCTGCACCATCGGCCGCAACGCGCTGGTGGGGATGAGCGCGGTGATTATTGACGGGGCCAGGATTGGGGAAAACAGCATCGTCGGCGCTTCGGCCTTTGTGAAAGCCAACGCTGAAATGCCCGCCAACCATCTGATTGTCGGCAGTCCGGCAAAAGCCATTCGTACATTAAGTGAACAGGAGCTGGCCTGGAAGAAGCAGGGGACGCGGGAGTATCAGGTGCTGGTGGAGCGCTGCAAACAGACGCTGCATCAGGTGGAACCGCTCAAAGAAGCAGAGTCGGACAGAAAGCGGCTGATCTTTGACGAGAATTTGCGGCCGAAATCATCATCCTGAGGGGCAAAATCATGGCAGAGAAATTATCCGCTCAGTGCCACTGCGGCGCGGTGGCGTTTACCGTTGAGCTTAGCGATGGTTTCAACACCGTTCGCCGCTGTAACTGTTCATATTGCCGGATGCGTGGGGCGGTTGCGGTCTCCGCGCCGCTTTCAGGAATAGAGGTGGTGCGCGGACGGGATAAGCTCACGGAGTATCGTTTTAATACCGGTCAAGCCGTGCACTTTTTCTGCTCGGTATGCGGGATCTACACCTTTCATCAGCGGCGTTCAAACCCGCAGCAGTACGGCGTGAATGTGGCCTGCATTGACGGCGTGTCGCCCTTCGATTTTCCCTGCGTGGAGGTCAACGACGGCGTGAATCATCCGAAAGATGGCGGCGGTGGCGTGGTGGGGTATTTGCGCTACGAGAAAAAATGAAACTCTCCTCCCGCCGGGAAGCGGGAGGAGTCAACTCTTACGCGGCTACAACGCTGTCGATAGCGGCTTTCGCATCAGACTGCGCTTTCGCTGCGACTTCCGGGCCGTAGGCGATGCCTTCAGCAAACACGAAGTTCACATCGGTAATGCCGATAAAGCCGAGGAAGGTGGAGAGGTAAGGGGTCACCAGATCGGTCGGGGTATCTTTATGGATACCGCCGCGGCTGGTGACGACAACCGCACGTTTACCTTTCACCAGACCTTCCGGCCCTTTCTCGGTGTAGCGGAAGGTCACGCCAGCGCGCGCCACCAGGTCGAAGTAGTTTTTCAGCTGGGTCGGGATGTTGAAGTTGTACATCGGCGCCGCGATAACAATCACATCGTTCGCCTGCAGTTCAGCGATCAGTTCGTCAGAAAGCGCCAGCGCTTCCTGCTGACGCGGCGTCAGCGGCGCGTCGCTCGGACGCAGAGCGCCAACCAGCTCACCGTCCAGTACCGGAATTGGGTTTGCAGCCAGGTCGCGCACGGTGATAACGTCTTCCGCGTGCTTTTCACGCCATTGTTCAACAAAATAGTCGGACAGCTGACCAGATTGCGAGTACCCTGCCAGAATACTGGATTTCAGAACTAATACTTTGCTCATGGGTGTTTCCTTTTTTAATGTGATTGACGGGCCGATGCCCTGGTGCTTGTTGACACTCTATTCACAATCATGCCACAGAGAAAGCGCAATAAATCGAACTCTGTATTCAGTTTTTTTGAACAAGGCACGAAATGCGCGGATGTGGTACTCTAACGCAATACTTCAAAAGAGATTTTTCCCGGCAGTGCGCTGCCCGATAACGCTATGACAGAACAACAAAAAATAACCTTCTCATCGCTCTTTGAACGGCTTGATGGCCTGATGCTGCGCGATAAGTCGCGCTTCGCCCGTCGCCTGCACGGCGTGAAGAAGGTTAAAAATCCTGATGCCCAACAGGCCATTCTTCAGGAGATGGCGCAAGAAATTGAACAGGCGGCAGGGAGAGTCCTGCTGCGCGAAGCCGCGCGGCCGGCGATCGCTTATCCGGAAAACCTGCCGGTTAGCCAGAAAAAACAGGAGATTCTCGAAGCCGTTCGCGATCACCAGGTGGTAATTGTGGCGGGGGAAACCGGGTCGGGGAAAACCACCCAGCTGCCAAAAATTTGTATGGAGCTGGGGCGCGGCGTTAAAGGCTTAATTGGCCATACGCAGCCGCGTCGCCTGGCCGCGCGTACCGTCGCCAACCGTATCGCCGAAGAGCTGCAAACGGAGCCCGGCGGCTGCATCGGCTATAAAGTTCGCTTTAGCGACCACGTCAGCGATAACACCATGGTTAAGCTGATGACCGACGGTATTCTGCTGGCGGAAATCCAGCAGGACCGACTGCTGATGCAGTATGACACCATCATTATCGATGAAGCGCACGAACGCAGCCTCAATATCGACTTCCTGCTGGGTTATTTGCGGGAACTGCTGCCCCGTCGCCCGGATCTGAAAATTATTATCACCTCGGCGACCATCGACCCGGAACGCTTCTCGCGCCACTTTAACAACGCCCCGATTATCGAAGTGTCCGGGCGCACCTACCCGGTAGAAGTGCGCTATCGACCCATCGTTGAAGACGCCGACGACACCGAGCGCGATCAGCTGCAGGCGATTTTCGACGCCGTTGATGAGCTCGGGCGTGAAAGCCCCGGCGATATCCTCATTTTTATGAGCGGCGAGCGCGAAATTCGCGATACCGCCGATGCGCTCAATAAGCTGAATCTGCGCCATACCGAAGTGCTGCCGCTGTATGCGCGACTGTCCAACAGCGAACAGAATCGCGTGTTCCAGGCCCACAGCGGGCGGCGGATAGTGCTGGCCACCAACGTCGCGGAAACCTCGCTGACCGTGCCGGGCATCAAGTACGTTATCGATCCAGGCACCGCGCGTATCAGCCGCTACAGCTTCCGGACCAAAGTACAGCGCCTGCCGATTGAGCCGGTTTCCCAGGCGTCGGCTAACCAGCGCAAGGGCCGCTGCGGCCGCGTCTCCGAAGGGATCTGTATTCGTCTTTATTCTGAAGACGACTTCCTGTCGCGTCCGGAGTTTACCGACCCGGAGATTCTGCGCACCAACCTGGCGTCGGTTATTCTGCAAATGACCGCGCTCGGGCTCGGCGATATTGCCGCGTTCCCGTTCGTTGAAGCGCCGGACAAACGCAATATTCAGGACGGCGTGCGCCTGCTGGAAGAGCTGGGAGCGATTACCACTGACGAACAGCAGACCGCCTATAAGCTGACGCCGATGGGCCGCCAGCTGAGCCAGCTACCGGTGGACCCGCGTCTGGCGCGCATGGTGCTGGAAGCGCAAAAACACGGCTGCGTGCGCGAGGCGATGATTATCACCTCGGCGCTCTCTATTCAGGATCCGCGCGAGCGGCCAATGGACAAGCAGCAGGCGTCCGACGAGAAACACCGCCGCTTCCACGACAAAGAGTCCGACTTCCTGGCGTTCGTCAACCTGTGGAACTACCTGGGCGAGCAGCAAAAAGCGCTCTCCTCGAACCAGTTCCGCCGCCAGTGCCGGGTCGATTTTCTCAACTACCTGCGCGTGCGCGAGTGGCAGGATATCTACACCCAGCTGCGTCAGGTGGTCAAAGAGCTCGGCCTGCCGGTCAATAGCGAGCCGGCGGAGTATCGCGAAATTCACACCGCGCTGCTGACCGGTCTGCTGTCGCACATCGGTATGAAAGACGCCGACAAGCAGGAGTTTACCGGCGCGCGCAACGCCCGCTTCTCCATCTTCCCCGGATCGGGGCTGTTTAAAAAGCCGCCGAAATGGACGATGGTCGCCGAACTGGTGGAAACCAGCCGCCTGTGGGGGCGCATCGCCGCGCGCATTGAGCCGGAGTGGGTCGAGCCGGTGGCGCAGCATCTGATCAAACGCTCGTACAGCGAACCCCACTGGGAGCGCGGGCAGGGCGCGGTGATGGCGACGGAGAAGGTGACCGTTTACGGCCTGCCGATTGTCGCTGCCCGCAAGGTCAACTACAGCCAGATTGACCCGGCGCTGTGCCGCGAGCTGTTTATCCGCCACGCGCTGGTGGAGGGCGACTGGCAGACTCGCCACGCTTTCTTCCGCGAAAACCTGAAGCTGCGCAACGAAATTGAAGAGCTGGAGCATAAATCGCGCCGTCGCGACATTCTCGTCGATGACGAAACGCTGTTTGAGTTCTACGACCAGCGCATCAGCCATGACGTCATCTCCGCGCGCCACTTTGATAAATGGTGGAAGCAGGCCAGCCGCGAGACGCCGGATCTGCTCAACTTTGAAAAGAGCATGCTGATTAAGGAAGGCGCGGAGCAGGTCAGCAAGCTCGACTATCCGAACTTCTGGCATCAGGGCAACCTCAAGCTGCGTCTGACCTATCAGTTCGAGCCGGGCGCCGACGCCGACGGCGTGACGGTGCATATTCCGCTGCCGCTGCTCAACCAGGTGGAAGAGGCCGGGTTTGAGTGGCAGATCCCGGGGCTGCGCCGGGAGCTGGTTATTGCCCTGATTAAATCGCTGCCGAAGCCGGTGCGCCGCAATTTTGTCCCAGCGCCAAACTACGCGGAAGCGTTTCTCGGCCGCGCGACGCCGCTGGAGCTGCCGCTGCTGGATTCACTGGAGCGCGAGCTGCGGCGGATGACCGGCGTGACTATCGACCGCGAGGCCTGGCAATGGGATCAGGTGCCCGATCACCTGAAAATCACTTTCCGGGTGGTGGACGAGAAAAACAAGAAGCTGCAGGAAGGGCGTTCGCTGCAGGATCTGAAAGATGCGCTGAAAGGTAAGGTGCAGGAGACGCTGTCCGCGGTCGCCGATGACGGTATCGAGCAGAGCGGGCTGCATATCTGGAGCTTTGGCCGGCTTCCGGAGAGCTACGAGCAGAAGCGCGGCAACTATAAAGTTAAGGCCTGGCCGGCGCTGGTGGACGAACGCGACAGCGTGGCCATCAAGCTGTTTGATAATCCGCTGGAGCAGCAGCAGGAGATGTGGCGCGGACTGCGCCGCCTGCTGCTGCTGAATATCCCGTCGCCGATAAAGTATCTGCACGAAAAGCTGCCGAATAAAGCCAAGCTGGGGCTCTATTTCAACCCCTACGGTAAAGTGCTGGATCTGATCGATGACTGCATCGCCTGCGGCGTGGATAAGCTGATTGACGAAGCGGGTGGCCCGGTATGGAGCGAAGAGGGCTTTGCCGCGCTGCATGAAAAGGTGCGCGCCGAGCTGAACGAGACGGTAGTGGACATTGCCAAACAGGTCGAGCAGATCCTGACCGCGGTCTTTAACGTCAACAAACGCCTGAAAGGGCGCGTGGATATGACCATGGCGCTGGGGCTGTCGGATATCAAATCGCAGATGAGCGGGCTGGTGTATCGCGGTTTCGTCACCGGTAACGGCTTCCGCCGCCTTGGGGACACGCTGCGCTATCTGCAGGCGATTGAAAAACGGCTGGAGAAAATGGCCATCGATCCGCACCGCGACCGCGCGCAGATGCTTAAAGTGGAGAGCATCCAGCAGGCGTGGCAGCAGTGGCTGAATAAGCTGCCGCCTCAGCGCCGTCAGGATGACGACGTGCAGGAGATCCGCTGGATGATTGAAGAGCTGCGCGTCAGCCTGTTCGCCCAGCAGCTCGGCACGCCGTATCCGATTTCCGACAAGCGGGTACTGCAGGCAATGGAGCAGATTACGGCCTAGGCCGCCGCTTTCCCCGGTGGCGCAGGCTGCCGGGGAAGGTGGATAACGTCAGGCGTTCACCCATGCGAGGGTGAACCCATCCCAGCCTTTGCTGCCCACGGTTTGCAGCGCCGTGACCGTCAGTCGCGGGTCGCTGCCCATCATGTCGATAAACGCTCTGACGCCCTGCACCCGGTCATCCGCGCTCTCCGGATTCGTCACTTCGCCATCGCGCACCACGTTATCGCCCACAATCACTGTCCCCGGACGGGAATAGCGTAACGCCCAGCGCAGATAGTGGGGATTATTGGGCTTATCCGCATCGATAAAAATGAGATCGAACGGCGGGCGCTCTCCCAGCTTTTCGAGGCTGGCCAGCGCCGGACCTTCCAGCACCGCAACGCGATCGTCCACGCCCGCCAGGCGCAGGTTCTCGCGGGCGACGGCGGCATGGTGCGCGTCGGCCTCCAGGGTAAGTAATTCGCCATCGGCGGGCAATTCTCTGGCCATCCAGATGGTGCTGTAGCCGCCGAGCGTGCCAATCTCGAGGATGCGTCTGGCGCCCGTCATGCGCACCAGCAGGGCCAGAAACTGCCCCTGATTAGCGGCAACGTCGATAGCCGGAAGCCCGGCGCGCTGGTTATTCTCCAGAACCTGGCTGAGTAGCGGATCGGTGGGGATTAACGCTGTCACGAGATAATTATCTACTGCCGACCACTGTTGTTGCATGTCAGGTTTCCCGTATTACATCCCTGATGAATCAGACCAGCCGCCTCCCAGCGACCGGTACAAATCAACTTGCGCCAGCAGCAGGTTGTTTTTCACCTGTACCACGCTGAGCTGGGTGGAAAACAGCGTGCGCTGGGCGTCCAGCACGTCCAGATAGGAAGAGTAGCCGTTGCGATAGCGGTTTTGCGCGATGCGCAGCGTCTCCTGGGCCACCTTCTCCTGCGCCTGCAGCTCCGCCAGCTGCTCGCCGTAGCGGCCGATGGCATCGAGACTGTCATTCACCTCTTTAAACGCGCCGCGTACCGTTTTCTCATAGCTAAACAGCGCCTGATTGCGCTGGGCCATCGAAACGTCCACCTGGGCATTCAGCGCCTGGCGGTTGAGCAGCGGCGCCAGAATGCTGCCGCCGAGGCTCCATAAGCGTAGCGGATTATCCAGCAGGTCGGGCAGGGTGCGATCCTGCAGGCTGCCGGTGGCGGTAAGGTTAATGGACGGCAGCAGCTGCGCCTGCGATGACGCCAGGGTGGCGTCGGCGGCCACCAGCTGACGCTGGGCCTGAACGATATCCGGTCGGCGGTTGAGCAGGGTTGACGGCAGCTGGGAAGGTAGCGATAGCGGCGACAGCTGCGCGAACGCGTTGCGCTTAACGGCGTCCGGATTGGCGCCGAGCAGAAGGCTGAGCGCATTTTCCTGCTGGGCGATTTGGTGGCGCAGCGGCGGAATTTGCGCGCGCGTGGAGCGCAGTTCGGAGTCCGCCTGCATCAGCTCCAGGCGTGAGGTATAGCCCGTCTCAAACTGGCGCTTCGCCAGGTTGAAGGCATCTTCGCGCGATTTTAACGTTTGCTGCGTCACCCGCAGCTGTTCATCCAGCGAGAGCAGGGTGATATAGCCGGCCGCTACCGAAGAGGCGACGGTCAGATTCGCCGCTGCGGCAGCCGCCTTTTGCGCCTCCAGGCTGGCTTGCGCCGCGCTGGCGGCGCTGCGGTTTACTCCCCAGAGATCAACATCGTAGCTGGCGGTTAGCGCGCCTTTATACACCGTACTGTGGACCGGCAGGCCGGTAGCGGCCGACTGTGACCGCGCGCGGGTGCCGGTCAATCCGGCGTCAAGGGAGGGAAACAGGCTGCTATCGGCGGCGTAAGCCCGCGCCTGGTACTCGTTGACCCGTTCGCGGGCTATCAGCACGTCGCTGTTGTAGCGCAGCGCCTGGTCAACGTAGAGATTGAGCGTACTGTCGTGGAAGTTGCGCCACCACACGCCCTCAACCGGGCTGGAGGGGCCGACATCCGCCCGCCAGGCGGCGGGGATCTGCAGCCCGGGCGCGGCCCGTTGAACGTCGGCGGACTGGCAGCCGGCCAGCGCAAGCATAACGGCGAGAGCGAGCGGACGGATCATTGCTGCTCCTCCGCGCGGGTATCGATGGTGACCTGCACCGACATGCCCGGCCGCAGGCGCTGGCCGTTTTTCTGCCCCTCATCAACGGCGATGCGTACCGGAATGCGCTGGGCGATTTTGACAAAGTTACCGGTGGCGTTATCCGGCGAAATAGCACTGAACTCCACGCCGGTCGCCGGGGAGATGCTCTGCACCGTACCGGTGAATTTCTCGCTGTTCAGCGCATCCACGGTAAAGGTCACCGGCTGTCCGACGCGCACCTGGGCCAACTGGGTCTCTTTCAGGTTAGCGATCAGCCAGTGCTGCGGCGGCACCAGCGAGGTCAAATGCGTCCCGGCGGTCACGTATGCGCCAAGGCGAACGGAGATTTGCCCAAGCTGACCGTCCGTCGGCGCGATAATACGGGTGTTTTGCAGGTCTATCTGCGCCAGCTCCAGCGCGGCTTTCGCATTGGCGACGTCGGCGAGCAGCGAGTCACGATTAACGATGGTTGATTGCAAATCCTGGCGCGACATCTCCAGCGTTGCTTTGGCCTGCTCGATATCCGCGGTGCCCTGCGCCGCGCTGGCGCGGGCGGAATCGCGTTCGCGAATCGATAACGAGCCGTCGGCGGTCAGCTCCTGAACGCGTTTTAAATCCGCCTGGGTTTTCAGATTCTGCGCGCGGGCGTTTTGCAGCGCCGCTTCGTTACGGGTGATGACCGCTTCGGCGCTTTTACGCTGCTGCTGATTGTTCTTCAGCGCCGCCTCTTTCATCGCCAGCTGAGCTTCCGCCTGATGGACGCGCTGCTTATAGATGCGGTCGTCGATTTGAAACAGCACGTCGCCGGCTTTTACCTGATTAAAATCCTGGACCTTAACCTCGGTGATATAACCGTTGACCTGCGGGCTGATAAACGTAGTTTGCCCGCGAACGTAGGCGTTATCGGTAAACTGGCTTTCTCGGGTAAACGGCGGCAGCTGCCAGGCGTAGAGAATAACCAGTACGCCAACGATGCCAATGGCGGCGGCGGTAAAAATAGAGACGATGCGAATATTATTTCGGGTATTGGCCTGCTGTTTGGCCGCATCCTGCTGACTCATAATAACTCCAGAGTGAAAATTTTTATTTGCTTCCCGTCGCGCGCTTCAGCGCGATACGAGCGGTAATACGTAATCTTATTAAGCGCCAGAAAACCCATACCAGCGTGGCGGCTGAAATCGCCGCCGTCAGCAGATAGGTATCATTGTAAGCGAGAATATTGGCCTGCAGGGTGGCGGCGTTTTGCAGCAGCGTGGTGGCCTGAACGTTGAGCAACGTGCTGTCGCCAATCTGGCTTTGATACATCTGGCTGTACTGCTGCAAACGCTCGGTAATCAGCGGATTGAGCGTGGTAAGCTGATCGGCGAGCTGGCTGGAGTGAAACTTCTCCCGCCAGGTCTGAAAGGTGCCGAGAATAGCGGAACCCAGCAGGCCGCCGATATTCTGGCTCATGCCGAACAGCACCGAGAAGCTCACCAGGTTGCGCTGGTCGGCAATGACGCCGCCAATCCCCGCCAGCATCGCCGGGGCGAGGAAAAAGGCGCTGCCGAAGCCCAGCAGAAACTGGCTGAACATCAGCTGCTCCGGTCGCGTGAGGATCGTCGACTGGCTGTCGAGCAGCGAGGCAACCATAATCAACGCCAGCGCCGTGGCGGTGGGCCAGTAGAGGCGCTGCGGGTTGAGCGTCAGGCAACTGGCGACGATGCCGCAGACGATCCCGGCAAAAATTGACCATGCCAGGTTGGTCATCTGTTCATTCTGCAAACCGACGTACTGCAGCCAGCCGATAACGCCGGTATTCTGCTCCGCCAGCACGATGCGGATCAGCAGCATAATCAGCCCGAGGCGCAGAATACTGCCGCTGGAGAGCCATTTGATATTGAGCAGCGGGTTGCTGCGGTTATGCTCAAAGGCAATCGCGGAGACAATCAGCACCACCGCGCCCGCCAGCGCCCAGCCGATCCACGGCGCTTCAAACCACCAGTCCAGCCGTCCCAGCGACAGCACCGCGGTGACCAGCGCCATCCCCGGCGCCAGCAGGAAGAAGGTGATGAAGTCTTTCTTCTCAAACACCTTTTTACGATCGCTTGGCGGCAGCTTGAGGGCAATCACGCAGGCCAGCGACACCAGCGCCAGCCCCAGCTCAAAGAAGTACAGCCCGCGCCATTCGTCGATTTGCAGCAGCTCGGTTGAGAACAGGCGCGCCAGCGGGATCGCCAGGGATGAACCGGTGATGCCGATGGTCAGCGCTTTGAGCCGATGGCGGGCGGGCCAGGCCTGCACCTGATAATAAATCCCCAGCGAGCTTAGCGCTGCGGCCACCATGCCGTGGGCGGCGCGCACCATCAGCGCTGAACTGAGGTCGTTGACGAACAGGTGGAAAAAGGTCACCAGCACGTAGAGAACGAGAAAACCCTCGGTAAAAGCGCGCAGGCCGAACTGCTGGCGAAACTTCACCAGCAGCAGGTTGATGGAGACGTTGGTCATCACGTAGACCGCCGGGAGCCAGGCAATCTCGGTTGACCAGGCGGCAAAGGTACCCTGCAACAGCTGCAGATTGGCGGTCACCACCGCGTTGCCGAGCGCGCCCGTCAGGCAGACCAGCAGCCCGACGATCCCGTAGGCAATACGTTTTGGCGTACTGTGGATGGGGGTCGACGGCGAGCCGAGGATCGCCGGTTTTTCGTGCGGGGCCCAGTCGTGAGGAACATAGGGATTAGCGTGACGACGCGGCATTATTTTTTCTCAACCTCGCGCAGCAGCTTCTCCAGTACCCGTTGCGTCTGCCGCTGCTCTTCGGGGGTAATGGCGGTAAGGATCTCCTCCCGCAAATCATCGGCCACCGTTTTCACCTGCTGATACACCTCAAGACCTTTGGCGGTAGCGATCAGCAGTCGTTTACGCTTGTCGCGTTCGGTTTTCACCCGCTCGACCAGACCGAGATCGACCAGCCGGTTGAGCAGCGGTACGAGGGTTGCGCTTTCGACGCCCAGCTCCTGGGCCAGTTCGCTTTGCGATAGCGGCTTTTCGTTGCGCGCGATGGCGGAAACGGCGACCCAGCTGGCCTGGCTCATGCCGAGGTCCTTGAGCCGACGGTTGACCGCCAGGCGCCAGTGGTGGGCGGTCAGATATAAAAGATGGGAAAAGTTAAGCTGTCGGTTATCCATAGGTCAGTCTGCAATATCGTTAGAGCTCTAATGATTTTTGCCTGACCAGAACGAGAATTCAAGCCTGATTGATAAAAACAGGTTAACGGTATGTGCGTTTATTGTGGAAGAAGCTTTGGGAGGGGGGAAGAGAGTTCTGGTCTCAGCCCGGTATTAACCGGGCTGAGAAGGGAGATTATCCCGGATAAATACCGCGATCTTTACGCGCCATCAGAATTCGCTCACAGGCCACGATATAGGCGGCGGTACGTAAAGAGCACGCTTTTTCCACCGCTTTTTCGTAAACGTGAACGATCGCATCGGTCATGATACGGTCCATTTTGGCGTTGATCTCTTCTTCGCTCCAGAAGAAGCTGGCCATATCCTGCACCCATTCGAAGTAGCTCACGGTGACGCCGCCGGCATTACAAATAACGTCCGGCACCACCACGATGCCGCGCTCGGCCAGCACGTCGTCCGCTTCCGGATAGGTCGGGCCGTTAGCGCCTTCAAGCACCAGTTTGCAGCTGAGGGTTTCCGCGCGCTCGCGCGTAATCTGACCTTCCAGCGCCGCCGGGATCAGAATATCCATCGGCGTCGTCCAGAACGCTTCTTTGTCAATTTCGCGGGCGCCCGGGAAGCCGGCAATTTGCTTGTTCTCCGCCTGCCATGCGGTCAGCGCGGCCATATCAATGCCGCCCTCGTTATACAGCGTGGCGGTGTGGTCCTGAATCACCACAATCCGCGCGCCGACGCCCGCGAACAGGCGGGCCGCTTCGCTGCCCACGTTACCAAAACCCTGCAGCGCGACTTTGGCACCCTCGATTTCGATACCGCTGCGGCGAGCCACTTCACGACCGGTGACGAATACGCCGCGGCCGGTGGCTTTTTCACGGCCCAGCGAACCGCCGAGGTGAATAGGCTTGCCGGTGACCACGCCGGTGATGGTGGTGCCGTGGTTCATGGAGTAAGTATCCATCATCCAGGCCATCACTTTACCGTTGGTACCAACGTCCGGCGCCGGAATATCTTTTTGCGGCCCGATGATAATGCCGATCTCGCTGGTATAACGACGGGTCAAACGTTCCAGTTCACCCTCTGATAGTGAGAACGGGTCGACGCGGATACCGCCCTTGGCGCCGCCGTAGGGAATATTGACTGCCGCACACTTGATGGTCATCCAGGCTGAAAGCGCCATCACTTCATTCAAATCGACATCCGGATGGTAGCGCACGCCGCCTTTACCCGGTCCACGCGAGAGGTTGTGCTGGACGCGGTAGCCTTCGAAGTGGCGGATAGTGCCATCATCCATTTGTACCGGAATATCAACGATCAGCGCGCGTTTCGGATGGCGCAGGGTTTCGATCCAGTAGGCGAGATCGCCGAGATAGGGCGCAACGCGATCGATTTGACGCAGGTAGGTGGTCCATGGAGATGTACTACTTTCAGAAGCGTAAGATAACTTTTCCATAAGAGTCCTGTTTCGCAGTGATAATTATTTTGTTAACCGTGGAAAGGTACAGCTATAAACTCTGTAACGAGAATGTTATCACCAATTTAATGGGACGGTATTTGGCAAAAATGCAGAATATGCTGTCGTTGCGGCTGGGGTTCGGCTTTTTATGAATAAAAAAACGGAAAACAAGGCCATCAATGGATGAATATGCACCTTTGTGCATTAAAGCCGTAGTTGTGACCCTTTATCTCTATTTATCAGAATCTTGACCCTCTTCAAAAAGTGAATAAAACGCTATGTATATGTGTTGACTTTGTTGCTTAACGGGCGTGGGTATTCTGTTCGCACTTTATTACCCCAAAGTACGCTGTACCGTCTAAGATGGTGGCCGTTAATGTCAGGCTAAGAACGCTAAAAGGAGAGAACATGTCAGAGCATTTTCCATCGCTGCCGGAGGCGGTACTGGCCGCGGCGAATCAGCTGGGGGCCTGGCTGGCGCAGGATGATTTACCGCAGGATCCGCAAATAGAGCTGGTGGTGCTGGCAGGCAATGCGGTGATCCCGACCATTGATTTCGCCTGCCGGCTGGCAGCGCATCACGCCGTTCCTCTGCTGATCAGCGGCGGTATCGGCCACTCCACCTCGTTTTTATACCAGTCGGTGTTGAATGACCCGCGCTACAGCACCATTCCGGTAGACGATCGCGCCGAGGCGCATATTCTGGCCGACATTGCCCATCAGTTCTGGGCGATTCCGCGCCAACGAATCGTGGTGGAAGACCGCTCCACCAACTGCGGCGAGAACGCGCGCTTTACCCGGCAGATGCTTGAGGAGAGGGGCATTGCGCACCGTACGGGCGTGGTGGTTCAGGATCCGACCATGCAGCGCAGAACGATGGCGACGTTTGCCCGCGTCTGGCAAGACGCCCCGCGAGTGCCGACGTGGTACAGCACGCCGGGGTGCGCGGCGGTATTGCGTAACGGGCGTGACGGCGTCACGTTTGGCGGGGAAGATGCGGGTCTGTGGCCGGTGGGGCGCTATCTGGCGCTAATCCTCGGTGAACTGCCGCGGCTGGCGGATAACCCGCAGGGCTACGGCCCCCTGGGTAAGGGATTTATCGCTCATGTGGATATTCCGCCGCACATCGCTCAGGCGTGGCAGACGCTGCGCGACGACCGCCTGCTCTCCGATGCACTAAGCGCGCGTCAGCTGGCTTAGGGAATGGCGCGGCATGCCATGATAGCCAGCCCGCGTTTCCCCTTCGAACGCAGGACCTATTAGCCGGTAACTCTCATCCTGCCCGTTTGCGTTAGCGATATCGCAAACGGGCATCATCTGTTATTGAATTGTGATTTTTTACGCCCCGGATTGCTCCGTTTTTATGAAATATCTCACAAAAACAAGCGCTCATGCTGTCCCTTTGCCTGATGGGCGATAATTTTTAACATCTAGTTCACCTGTTAAAAACAATAATCCTGAGGAGCAGACCATGACAGCACCCGTTCAACACCCTATGTATATTGACGGCCAGTTTGAACCCGGCCGCGGTGATGCATGGATTGATGTGATCAATCCGGCGACGGAAGCGCTGCTTTCGCGTATTCCCGACGGCAGCGCGGAAGATGCCCGGCGCGCGATTCTGGCCGCTGAGCGCGCGCAGCCGGGCTGGGAAGCCCTGCCGGCGATTGAACGAGCGGGGTGGCTGCGCAAAATCGCTGCCGGTATCCGCGAGCGGGCCGAAGAGATCGCCGCGCTGATCGTCGCCGAGGGCGGAAAAATACAGCAGCTGGCCGCGGTGGAGGTCTCCTTTACCGCCGATTATCTGGATTATATGGCCGAATGGGCGCGCCGTTATGAAGGTGAAATTGTACAGAGCGACCGGCCGGGGGAAAATATTCTGGTATTCAAGCGCGCGCTGGGCGTGACCACCGGCATTCTGCCGTGGAATTTTCCATTCTTCCTGATTGCCCGCAAGCTGGCGCCGGCGCTCATTACCGGTAATACCATCGTGATTAAACCGAGTGAATTTACGCCGAATAACGCCATCGCTTTTGCGCAAATCGTCCATGATATCGGCCTGCCGAAAGGGGTCTTTAACCTGGTGCTGGGGCGCGGCGAAACCGTGGGCCAGGAGCTGGCGAGCAATCCGAAAGTGGCGATGGTCAGCATGACCGGCAGCGTTGCCGCGGGCGAGAAGATTATGGCCGCGGCGGCGAAAAACATCACCAAAGTGTGTCTGGAGCTGGGCGGTAAAGCGCCCGCTATCGTGATGGACGATGCGGATCTTGAGCTGGCGGTTAAGGCAGTGGTGGATTCTCGCGTAATTAATAGCGGGCAGGTGTGTAACTGCGTTGAGCGCGTATATGTGCAAAAGGGCATTTACGATCGCTTCGTTAACCGTCTGGGCGAAGCGCTGAAGGCGGTGCAGTTTGGCGATCCGGCGTCTCGCGACGATATCGCAATGGGACCGTTGATTAACGCCGCCGCGCTGGAGCGCGTGGAGCAGAAGGTGGCGAAAGCGGTGGCCCAGGGCGCGCGCGTCGTCCTGGGTGGGAAAGCGGTGACGGGTAAGGGCTATTTCTATCCGCCGACGCTGCTGCTGGACGTGCGCCAGGAGATGGATATCGTGCATGAAGAGACGTTCGGCCCGGTGCTGCCGGTGGTGGCGTTTGATACCCTTGAAGAGGCGCTGGCGATGGCCAACGATAGCGATTACGGGCTGACGTCGTCAATCTATACCCGCGATTTGAACGTCGCGATGAAGGCGATCAAAGGGTTGAAGTTTGGTGAAACCTATATTAACCGCGAGAACTTCGAAGCGATGCAGGGTTTCCATGCCGGATGGCGTAAATCGGGCATCGGCGGCGCCGACGGGCGTCATGGTCTGAATGAGTATCTGCAAACCCAGGTGGTCTATCTGCAGGTCTGAGTCAGCAGAAGACAGGTGGGCTTCCCGGAGGCGATGCTGCGCATCTGTCCGGGCTACCCAGCCCGCAGACCGCCTCCCGGGTCGCGGCTGACGCCTTACCCGAGCTACCCAAACGCAGGCCGCACGTACCTGTAGCCCGGGCAAGGCGCGTTGCGCCGCCCCCGGGATTTATTTGGCGAACTTATCCAGCACGCGGATAAGCTGGGTAACGAAGCCATACTCGTTATCGTACCAGGAGACGGTTTTCACCAGCTGGAGATCGCCAACCTCGGCAATCTCCAGCTGCGTGGCGTCATAAATGGAACCGAAATGGCTGCCAATCACGTCCGACGAGACGATCTCCTCTTCGGTGTAACCGAATGATTCGTTGTTCGTCGCCGCGTTTTTCATCGCCTGATTGACTTCTTCGGCGGAGACCTTTTTCTCCAGCACCGACACCAGCTCAGTCACCGACCCGGTTTTCGTCGGCACGCGCTGGGCGTGGCCCTTCAGCTTGCCGCTAAGCGCTGGAATAACCAGCCCGATAGCTTTCGCCGCCCCGGTTGTATGCGGAATGATATTTTCCGCCGCCGCGCGGGAAGCGCGTAGATCTTTGCCGCGGGGGCCGTCAACCAGCGATTGCGTACCGGTATAGGCGTGAATCGTGGTCATGGTCCCCACCTTAATACCAAAGGCGTCATTCAGCACTTTCGCCATCGGCGCCAGGCAGTTGGTGGTGCAGGAGGCCACGGAAATAATCGTATCGTTTGCCTCCAGCGTGTCGTCGTTAACGTTATAGACAATGGTTTTCATATCGCCAGCGGGCGCGGAGATAAGCACTTTTTTAGCGCCGGCGGTCAGATGAGCTTGCGCTTTTTCCGCGGAGGTATAAAAACCCGTACACTCGACAATCAGCTCGGCGCCGACCGCTTTCCACGGAATATGCTGAGCCTCTTTTTCGGCATAAACGGTAATTTTTTTGCCGTCAACGATAAGCGCATCTTCAGTAAAATCGACGCTCCACGGGAAAGGTCCGTAGTTAGAATCATGCTTAAGCAGGTAGGCCAGTACCTTAGGGGAGGTGAGGTCGTTGATGGCGACGACCTCTAAAGGACTATTAACCTCCAGTAATCGGCGCAGTACTAAACGTCCAATACGCCCAAATCCATTAATCCCGAGTTTACTCATGAAGAATCTCCAGGTCAGTTGAACTGTCAGGTGAAAACTTCTCCAGGCTTAGTTCAGCTGGCGGAATAGGGCAACCAACGATTTTTCCGGCGCCGTTAAATGCTGATAAAAACGCGTACGGAAAAGTGAATAAATTCGGCGGGTTGTGGGCGGGGCGTTAAGGGTTAATAATTTTTTGTTTCAGCTTTATACGCCGCGGGCATATTGGCAAGGGGTTGAAAAGATGGGCCCGGGAAGGGCCCGCCGGGTGGCCGATTATTCGCCGTTCCCGCCCCGTTCAGCAAAAGCGGCAAGCGCGGCGCCGTCAAGGCGATAGCGAACCCACTCACTTTGCGCAACGGCGCCAATGCTCAGATAAAAATCAATGGCCGGCTGGTTCCAGTCGAGCACGCTCCACTCCAGGCGACCGCACTCTCTTTTTACCGCCAGCTGAGCGATGGTTCGCAATAGCGCTTTTCCAGCGCCGCGACCGCGAAATTCGGGAGTGACGTACAGATCTTCCATATAGATGCCGTTTCGACCGAGCCAGGTGGAATAGCTGGTGAAGAACACCGCGTACCCGGCAACCTTATTGTCAATCTCGCAGATTAGCGCTTCCGTTTTGCTGTCGCTGGCGAAAAGCGATGCCTGGATTTCAGCTACCGTGGTGACCACCTGCTCCGGCGCTTTTTCATAAACCGCAAGCTCGTAAATCATGTCATAAATTGCTTTTGCGTCCGCCGGGCGGGCCTGACGAATGGTCATATTCATTGGAGTACCTGTTGTGCCATCGTGAGTTTGATACCGCCAAGCATAAACGTTAAGGTTAGAAGAATTAAGTGCAATGAAATCACCCAATGATGAATATTATGCATCCTGCGCTTCGCCGTCTTGATTTGAATCTGCTGCCGGTATTTGAGGCGGTCTACCGCTATCGTTCGGTGCGCCTGGCGGCGGAAGAGCTGGCGATGAGCACATCAGCGTTAAGCCACGCGCTATCCAGACTGCGCGCCGCGCTCAACGACCCGCTTTTCTATCGCGAAGGTCATCGTATGTGCCCCAGCGTATACGCCACCCAGCTCGCGCCTTCCATCGCTTCGGCGCTCAAGTTTTTAGATCAGGAGCTTACTCCGCAGCCGAAGTTTGTTGCCTCAGCCAGTACCGACTGCCTACAGATAGCGATCACGGACTTCACCGCGCAGTGCGTTTTCCCGACGCTGATGCCCAGGCTACAGCAACAGGCGCCAGGCCTGCGTTTCGAACTGCGCTATCTGCCGCACAGCCCGGCGCTGACGGAACTGCTGGCCGGCGAGGTGGATTTAGCGCTGGGATTTAGCGCGCTGGATGAAGCAGAGCATCCGGAGCTGGATGAGATTTGCTGGCTGAAAGATGATTATGTTGCGATAAGCAGCGCCAGGCGATCCCGGCTCACGCTGACGGACTACCTGGCAGCACAGCATCTGGTAGTCACCCCGTGGAATGAAAGCCAGGGCGTTCTCGACGTGCAGCTTGCGAAAATGGGCTTCTCGCGGCATATCACCATCAAAACCCCCTCTATGCTGAGCGCGCCAGCTATTATTGCGCAAAGTGAACTGCTTATGGCGATACCGCGCTCTGCCGCGGCAAAAATGACTGACGCGGCGACGCTGAAGGTCTTTGAATTACCGTTTGAGGTTCCGCCGTTTGAAGTGAAAATCTATTCCCACAAGCGGAGCGGGCAGCGCGGCGCGAGCCAGTGGCTGAAAGAGAGGCTGAGGGAGTGGGCCGCGACGGAACGAACCTGATGTCTCGTTTGACGAGTCAGCGAAATATGCTTAACTCATGAGACAACAAATGTGAATCGTCTGTTAACAGCCTGATGCGCGCTTCAGTGATAAGCGCAGCGTCATCTATCCTGATAACGTAAGAGAGAAAAATTGAAATTAGCCGGACTCCATCCCGATGAACTGCGTCGCCTGCAATCGCTGCGGGCATCCGGATTACTTAATAGCGGAAAAGAAGAGCGTTTCGATCGCCTGACCCGGCTTGCGCGTACGCTCTACGATCTGCCGGTGGCGTCGGTTAGCCTCGTGGGAGAAAATACCCTGCATGTAAAATCCTGCGCCGGACTTGAAGTCGATACCCTGCCGAGGGATATCACGTTCTGCGCGCATACTATCCTGCAGACCGATCCTTTAATCGTTAATGACCTGCAGCAGGATCTGCGCTTTCACGATAACCCGCTGGTCACGGAAGCACCTTTTATCCGCTTTTATGCCGGATACCCGGTACAGCTGCCTGACGGCGCGACGGTCGGCGCGTTCTGCCTGATGGACCACAAGCCGCGCGCCTTTTCCGTGCATGAGATACAAATATTAAGTGACCTGGCCGCCATCGTTGAAGATGAATTCAAGGTGCTCGACGCGGCGACCGCCGATGAGCTGACGGGGCTGTTCAACCGCCGGGGTTTTATGTCGTTAGCGGAGTACGCGCTGCTGACGGCCAGGCGGCGTAATGAACCGGCGAGCCTCGTATTTATCGATCTCGATCGCTTTAAGCTGATTAACGATACCTGGGGTCATGAACAGGGGGATAAAGCCCTGACGGCGATGGCTGATTTGATGAAAGCCACCTTCCGGGAGTCGGATATCATTGCCAGGCAGGGCGGAGATGAGTTTATTATCCTGCTTGCTAATACTGCCCAGCAGGCGGCGGGCATCGCGATGGCGCAGCTAAGCAATAACGTTGCTGAGTATAATCAACAGGCGGGCAATCCGTGGCAGCTGGCCTTTTCCTGGGGCTGCGTTGAATACGACCCTGCAACGCATCATAGCCTCAATGAGATCGTTGCGGTGGCGGACCGGCGCATGTATCAGGCGAAGACCAGCCATGGCGCCGAGCGCCGGTAGGGAACCGCCCGGCGTCGCCAGCCGATATTCGGCGTCTGGCTGATGCCGCGGCGGCTTGCGCTTCCTTAGTGGAGACCAAGGCGGATCAGTTCAACGGGCTCGAACTTACCTTCCGTCCCTTCCACTTCGACTGTCTTATTACGGCGCAGCTGGGCTGGCGTTAAGCCCGTCGCGTGGATAGCGATAATTTTACCGGTTTTACCCGTCCCGTTAATCATCACCTGGCTGCCGTTAGTAATAGGATTGCGGTTACGATCGTAAGTGATCATGCTGATTTCTCCTTTTAATCATCGGGTGGTAACAATCGCTTCTCGCGCCGGGCTGCCCCCGGCGCGGACGTAATACCAATACGCCTCTCGGCCCGTCATTTTGTTGTTTTTGATCAACTTCACACTTTTTAGCGTCCCTCAACGGGCCAACGAGCCGGAGGCAGGCTTTGCCTGACCCGGAATCCGTACTGCTTTTGAAGACGATTTCGCGGGTATCAACCCCCGTGGAGGCCCGGGTTGCAGTCGCTGATGCGGCTGCTAAACTTTTTTCGGGCATAACGGAGCGGAACGATGAAGAACAAAGAAGAGCAAACGGGGCTGATTGGTCTTGCGATTGGCGCGGCGGTTATTGGCCTGGTCTCTGGCCAGAGGCCAATCAACCGGGAAAGCATTGTTGAAGAACTGGTGAGGCTGGGCAGACAGAAGGGGGATGGCGTCGAGGACGAGATTTTTATGCAGGCGGCAACGCTGGTGCGCAAGGGGATATGATCCCGCCGGTAGAAGAAGCCCGGGTAGGCGAAAACCCGGGATTAAACGGGGAGGAAGGTCATCATAAGATACGCTATCACAATGCATATCAGCGCCATGTACCAGACAAAACTCATTCTGTTACCCGCCCTGTAGCGCCATGCCGGTCACCGCGTTAACCACGGTCGCGGCCATCAAAACGCCGCCGACGATAGCGCAGGCACGGTTTTTCCGGGTCGCCCCCAACGTCAACATCACCACCGCTGCGGCAAAGAGGGGGATGGCTATTATGCTGAAAGTGTTCATCGTTTCCTCAACACTCGTCCGTTAATCTTCCTGCATCCACATATCGGCTTCTTCGAACATCTCCTGCACGGCGCGGCTGATCTGCTCCTTCTCGTGCTTGCTGGCGTCAGTATTGATGGAAGCCAGGGTCATCATCGGCTTAACGCGGACGTCGGCATCGGGAAAAATGCGATGCACTCGCTTCGTCAGTTCATTAAGAATGATCTCTTTAGCGCCGGCCAATCCCTCGAAATTTCTTTTGTCATAAATCAGCTCTACGAACATTTTTTATCCCGTTGATGGTAATAGCAGGGAGTATTGTACTGTGATTATATACAGCGTCAAGGCCGAGGTATACGTTCCCCGTATTCCTGCGCCGGGGATAACTCGCCGCTTTTGCATTAAATGCGTGAAACCGACAATTGTTTTTTTATAAGTACGTAAAAGTTAATGAATTTTTAATAAAAGGTGTTTATGTTGGCGATATCACCGTTTTATTAAGGGTTTCTCATGCGCGATAAATATTCTGGCCTGCAAATTGGCATCCACTGGCTGGTGTTTCTTTTAGTGATAGGCGCTTACGCGGCGATGGAGCTGCGGGGCTTTTTCCCCCGCAGCGCTCGACCCGCCATCAATATGATTCACGTCTCCTGCGGGATTTCTATTTTTGTTCTGATGGTGGTGCGCCTGTTGGTGCGTCTCAAATCCCCGGCGCCGCCAATTGTGCCTAAGCCGTCGCCGATGATGACCGGCTTCGCACATCTGGGGCATCTGGTTATCTATCTGCTGTTTATCGCGCTGCCGGCCATCGGCATGGTCATGATGTACTACCGCGGTAACCCGTGGTTCGCGTTTGGCCTGACCATGCCGCACGCGGCGGAAAGCAACTTTGAGCTGGTGGATACCCTGAAAGCGTGGCACGAGCTGCTGGCCAATACCGGCTACTTTATCATTGGCCTGCACGCGCTGGCGGCGCTGTTGCACCACTACTTCTGGAAAGATAACACGCTGCTGAGGATGATGCCGCGCAGGCGTTAAACCTCGATAAACCCGCTTCGGCGGGTTTTTTTGTCTAATTCTTCGGGGCTTCAACTTCTGCTAAGCGCAAATTCTCGCCGCTATGCTACGGTTAAAGCGGCGAAGCCATTTGCCTCATGGCAACAATAAATATAGTATACCCCCCTATATGATATGGAGGGCGTCACCATGCCACATTCACCTGAAGATAAAAAGCGTGCCCTCAGTCGGGTAAGGCGCATCCGTGGCCAGGTTGAAGCGCTCGAGCGGGCGCTGGAATCCGGCGAACCCTGTATGACCATTCTGCAACAAATCGCCTCAATTCGCGGCGCCGCCAACGGCCTGATGGGAGAGATGGTTGAAATTCATCTGCAGGATGAACTGGTCAGCGGCGAAACGACGCCAGACCAGCGCGCCGCCAGAATGGCGGAAGTCGGGCATCTGCTACGGTCCTATTTAAAATAAAATCACCACGAGGAAGAGAGATATGAAATCACGTGCAGCCGTCGCGTTTGGCCCAGGCCAGCCGCTTTCAATCGTTGAGATTGACGTCGCGCCGCCGAAAAAAGGCGAAGTGCTGGTCAAAATCACCCATACCGGCGTATGCCACACCGATGCCTTTACCCTCTCAGGCGACGATCCGGAAGGCGTTTTCCCGGCGGTACTGGGCCATGAAGGCGGCGGGATTGTCGTCGAAGTGGGGGAAGGCGTGACCAGCTTGCAGCCGGGCGACCACGTTATTCCTCTGTATACCGCCGAATGCCGCGAGTGTAAGTTCTGTAAATCCGGCAAAACTAACCTCTGCCAGGCGGTGCGCGCCACTCAGGGTAAAGGCCTGATGCCGGACGGCACCACCCGTTTCTCCTATAACGGTGAACCGATTTATCACTATATGGGGACCAGCACCTTCAGCGAATACACCGTAGTGGCCGAAATTTCGCTGGCAAAAGTGAACCCGCAGGCGCCGCTGGATAAAGTCTGCCTGCTGGGCTGCGGCGTCACTACCGGCATCGGCGCGGTGCACAATACGGCGAAAGTAAAAGAGGGCGATACCGTCGCCGTCTTCGGCCTCGGCGGGATCGGCCTGGCGGTGATCCAGGGCGCGGTACAGGCGAAAGCCGGGCGCATTCTGGCGGTGGATACCAACCCGGAAAAATTCACCCTCGCGAAAGAGATGGGCGCGACCGACTTTATCAACCCGAATGATTACGATAAGCCGGTGCAGGATGTGATTGTTGAACTCACCGACGGCGGCGTCGACTTTAGCTTCGAGTGTATCGGTAACGTCAACGTGATGCGCGCGGCGCTGGAGTGCTGCCACAAAGGCTGGGGCGAAAGCGTCATCATCGGCGTTGCCGGCGCGGGCCAGGAGATTAAAACCCGCCCATTCCAGCTGGTCACCGGGCGCGTCTGGCGCGGCTCCGCGTTCGGCGGCGTGAAAGGGCGTACCCAGCTGCCGGGAATGGTTGAAGAGGCGATGGCGGGGAAAATTCGCCTCGATCCGTTTATTACCCACCGTATGCCGCTGGATCAAATCAACGAAGCGTTTGATCTGATGCATGAAGGTAAATCCATTCGTACCGTCATTCATTTCGGCGAGAATTGATTTTCCTGGTGAAAAATAACCCGGGCATGCCCGGGTTATCGTTTAAGAGGGATTACTCCCGCCGCAGGTTTTCATAACCATTCTGCCATCGCCGCTGTTCCCGCCGCTCCCGTTCACGCTGAATATCCGATTTCTCATCTTCCCAGACCGCGCAGTGCGGGCCGCTGAACACCTCGCAGGGCTGTGGGCTGGCGGTGAGCGGAGACGCCGCTTTCTCTTCCCAAATCGTCGGATCGCGCAGGTCCACTTCCGGGGCTTTTAACGCCTGAGCCGAGGCGGCGGCTAACATGAAGGTGCCTGCGAGCAGGCGGCAGGGTGAACTTTTCATCCATTATCCTTGTTCAGTTGTTATTATTGATAACCATTCGCAATAGTAACATAGCTGAATGAAAATGGCTTGCTTAGGGGGCTGAAGATGATTTTGCTTTCACGCCAGCCGCCACCGGGCGGTTCCCGGGCCGCAAAAAGGGCCCCGTTTGGGGCCCTGGTGGTTACTTCTGCTGCGGAAGCGCGTAGGCGATAATATAATCGCCGCGGTCCGGCGACTGGCGAGCGCCGCCCGCGTTGATGATGATGTACTGCTTGCCGGTTTTCGGCGATACGTAGGTCATCGGGCCGGACTGGCTGCCGACCGGCAGACGCGATTTCCAGATCTCTTTCCCGTTGGCGGTATCAAACGCGCGCAGGTAGAAGTCCTGGGTGCCCGCGAAGAACAGCAGGCCGGACTGGGTTGATAACGAGGCGCCCAGCGTCGGCATACCGATAGGGATTGGCATATGCATGCGGATCCCCAGCGGGCCGGTGTCCTCAACGGTGCCCACCGGAACCTGCCACACCAGTTTGCCGGTTTTCAGATCGACCGCTGACATAGTGCCGAACGGTGGTTTCTGGCACGGAATGCCCAGCGGCGACAGAAAGCGTTCGCGCATGGCGCCGAACGGCGTGCCCTCCATCGGCACAATCCCCATTTCGATACCGCTGGCGTCCTTAGCCACTTTGGCGCGCGGCACCATATAGTTGGCGAGGCCAAGGCGCATATCATTGACGAACATCAGGCTGTTGTTCGGGTCAACCGACACGCTGCCCCAGTTCATCCCGCCCAGCGAGCCGGGATACTGCAGCGAACGATCCTCGCCCGGCGGGGTGAAGACGCCCTGGTGACGCATCTCTTTAAACTGGATGCGGCACAGCAGCAGGTCGACAGGCGTCGCGCCCCACATATCCGACTCGGTCAGCGTCTCGTTGCCGATCATTGGCATGCCGACGGAGTAGGGCTGGGTCGGCGAGTAGCGCTCGCCCTTGACGTTGCCCGCCGGGACTGGACGTTCCTCAACCTTGGCGACCGGTTCACCGGTGGCGCGGTTCAGCATAAAGATCATGCCCTGCTTGCTGGTTTGCACCAGCACCGGCGTGGTGCCGCCTTTACCGTCAGGCAGATCGTACAGCAGCGGCTGGGAAGGCAGGTCGAAATCCCAGAGATCGTGATGGGTGGTCTGATAATGCCAGCGTACCTGGCCGGTCGTGGCGTCAACGGCCACGATGGAGGAACTGTATTTATCGTCCAGCGCGGTACGTTCGCCGCCAAAGAAGTCCGGCGTCGCGTTACCGGTCGGCAGATAAATCAGATTCAGCTTCGCGTCATAGGACATGGCCGACCAGACGTTCGGCGTACCGCGGGTGTAGGTCTGTCCGGCCGGCGGTTCGCCGGTCAGGTTCGGGTTGCCCGGATCCCATGCCCACGCCAGTTTGCCGGTATGAACATCATAGGCGCGAACGACGCCCGGGGGCTCGCCGGTGGAGAAGTTATCCGCCACGCGACCGCCAACCACGACCACGTTACCCGCCACCAGCGGCGTGGAGGTCTGCTGGTAGTAACCCGCTTTGATTTCCCCCATGCCAACGCTCAGGTCCACAATACCGTGGTCGCCGAAGGCGTCGCACAGTTTACCGTTATCGGCATCAATAGCGATCAGACGGGCGTCGGTGGTTGGCAGGAACAGGCGGCGGGAGCAGGCGGCCGGCTGCGCGTCGACGGCAGGGGAAACCTGGGCCTGGCTCTCTTCGTAATAGCCTAAGCCGCGGCAGCGCTGCCAGTTCGGCGCGGTGGCTTTTGAATCATAGCGCCATTTCTCTTTACCGCTATCGACATCCAGCGCCAGCACCTTGCTGTAGGGCGTACAGACGTAAAGCGTATCGCCAATTTGCAGCGGCGTATTCTGGTCTTCCGCGCCGGAGCCGTTGCTCTGCGGGATATCCCCGGTGTGGGCGACCCAGGCAACCTGCAGCTGGTCAACGTTCTGTTTGTTAATCTGGTCGAGGGCGGCGAAACGGTCGCCGTGGGTGGTGTTGCCCCAGTGCGCCCAGTTTTTCTGCTGCTCGCCCGCGGCGACCGGTTTAACCGGCACCGCCTCGCTGGCGCTGACCAGCGGCTGGGATTTAAACATCCAGCCGAAACTAACCAACAGTACCACCGCCAGCACCGCTGCCAGGCCAAACGCCGGCCCTTTTTTCGCCGGCTGCCGGGACAGATACGGCCAGACCAGCGCGGCAAGGAAGGCCAGTACGCCGAGCGCGAACAGGCGCGAGAACAGCGGCCAGTAGGTCCAGCCGGCATCGCTAATGGCCCAGACGATCGAGGCGATAAACGCTATCGCGTACAGTATGATACCGCCGCGACGGCTGCGGAAAATGAGCACCGCGGCGATAACCATCACCAGGCCCATAATCGCAAAATAGAAGGTCCCGCCAACGGAGGCGAGCTTTGCACCAAGAATACCTATAGCCAGGCCGATGATCAGCATCAGCCCGGCGAGAAGCCACTGCAGGACCCGGGGGAATCCTCGCGACGCGTTGCCAGTTGCCATTTTTTCTCCTTAACCACCCCTGAACAGGCGTGAACCAGATGAATCAATTTCTCAAGTGAAGGCTTTTGAATGAAGCGATATTGACCTTCATAAAAGCAGGTTTTTTACTGTTATTGATTTCGAGTGAACCATTTGGTGAAATCGTGGCTATGATAGATCTGTTAAAGAAATTTACGCAATTGTTAATGAATGATTTCGCACTAATTGATTATTGTGGTGAATATGGTGGGTGCGAAAAGGAAATCAGGCGGTCAGATCTCCCCGACGCGGATAACGGTCGGGGAGAGGGCGATCAGACGGGCATCGATTTACGAATGGCGCTCAGCAGGGTTTGTGTTCCCGCGGTGAGCGTGGCGTCCACCCGGGTGAGAATACCTATCGGTTCGCCCGCGCCCTGGGTGGGCACCGGCAGCGCGGCCAGCAGCCCACGGCGCAGGTCGTCTTTGACCGCACCGGAGGGGACAAACCAGACGTAGTCGTAATCGACGGTGAGCTGGCGCGACAGGGAAGCCGACAGCGTCTCGATGCAGCCAGACGGAATTTTGCAGCCCTGGCTTTGCAGCAGGGTTTCGGCGTTCTGTCGCGGCAGCGTACCTTTGGGCGAAACCACCACCGGCCACTCCATGACCCGACTCAGCGTAACCGTTTCCTGCAGCAGCGGATGCCCCGGACGAACCACCAGCTTCAGGGATTCGAGAAACAGCAGTTCATAGTTCAACCCGCTCATCAACTCCGGATCGGACATCCGTCCGATACCGATATCGATTTCTCCCGATTTTAGTCCGGCCAGCAGCATGGTGTTATTCATGGTCGCCACCTGCAGGGTGATATCTTTTTGCTGCTGATGGAACTGGCCGATCACCGAGGGCAGGATCCCCAGTGCGGCGGTGGGGAGCGCCCCGATGCGCACGATATCGCTGTTGAGGCCTTCTTTACGGTTTAGCGCCTGTCCCGCGGTATTGAGCGCGTCAAGCACTTTAACCGCGTGGGTGAGAAACTGTTCGCCGACCAGCGTGAGCTGCGCGCCGAGGCGTCCACGCTCAAACAGCCGGGTACCGGTCAGCTGCTCCAGTTCGTTTAGCGTTTTGGATAAGGCCGGTTGACTCAGATTTAAGGTTTCAGCCGCGCGCCCAAGAGTTCCCTGTTGAGCGACGGCCACGAAAGTATGTAGATGGCGCAAGCGAATGCGCTGACTGAAAAGACCATTTTTTTGCATAATCAATGTTAAAAACAGAGGCGTCCCAGTGACAAGTAAGGGCGATTAAAATTGTTAACTTCATAGCAAAATATTATTAACATTTTATATTATTATTTTACAAGTTGATTTTATTGAGTTTGCCATATAGCGTCGCCCCTGACCGGCAGGGGCGGAAAAAGGAAGAAAAAACTCAGATATCGAAGAAGACGGTTTCGTTTTCGCCCTGCAGGTGAATATCGAAGCGATACACGATCTCCGCGCCGCGAACCTCGCGCTGCGCGATGAGGGTCTGGCGACGCACTTCCCACTCAATCAGATTCAGCACCGGGTCGACCTGGTTGGCATCCTGCTCGTCGGAAAAGTACATCCGCGTGTTGAGGCCAATATTAATCCCGCGGGCGACCACCCACAGATTGACGTGCGGCGCCATGGTGCGCCCGTCGCGACCTACCACGGCCCCGGGTTTAATGGTTTCGAAGCGCCAGACGCCGCTGGTGAAGTCCGAGCAGCTGCGTCCCCAGCCGCGAAACGCCGCATCCAGCTTCTTGCCCTGCTGTCGGTCGTCGGGATGGTTATAGCGCCCGGCGGCGTTGGCCTGCCAGATTTCCAGCAGCACATCGCGCACCGGCGTGCCGGAGCCGTCGATGACTCTGCCTTCGATAGTAATACGTTCGCCCTCGGTGTCTGCCGTTGTCAGCGTCGGGCCAAAATTTTTCTCAAAGATATGGAAACCGGCGGCGTCCGGCGCGAGGCCGATATGCACATAAGGGCCGGCGGTTTGTGACGCGGTTTCAGGTAAATAATCTTTCATCGGGCGGCCCCCTGCGTGCGGTTTTCAAACAGCGTTGCGCGATGGCCGCGCAGCACGAGATCAAAACGGTAAGCCAGAGAGTCCAGCGGTACGGCGGCATGGGTATCCAGCTCGGCGATTAATGTCCTGATGGCATCATCGTTATTGATGGTTTTGACAATAGGACACTGTTTAATCAGCGGATCGCCTTCGAAATACATCTGCGTGATCAGGCGCTGTGCCCAGGCGTCGCCGGAGAGCGAAAAGTGAATATGCGCCGGACGCCAGTCGCTTACCTGGTTGCGCCACGGATAGGGGCCGGGCTTGATGGTGCGGAAACAATAGTAGCCGTTTTCGTCGGTCAGCACCCGTCCGCAGCCGCCAAAGTTCGGGTCGATAGGCGCCAGGTATTGATCTTTCTTATGCCGGTAGCGTCCGCCCGCGTTGGCCTGCCAGACTTCGACCAGCGTATTTTTCATTGGTCGGCCAAATCCATCGCGAACGTAGCCGTGGACGATTATCCTTTCGCCAATCGGCAGGCCGTCTTTGGCGTAGTTGAGGATCAGGTCGTTATCGAGCGCGCCGAGATCGTCGCTGCTGAACACCGGTCCGGTTATTTCTGATAGGGAATTCTGCAGGGAAATGAGCGCATTGCGCGGCGAGCGCAGCACGCTGGTTTTATAGCCCGGGGCGTAAGCGGGAGGATGGCTGCTGTAGTCGCGGTGCAGGACCTCGCGCGGTGACCATTTTTCGTTCATGAGGGTACTCCATATTATCGGTAGAGAGGCATGTTGTTGTAATGTCGCCACTCGCAGTGTGTGTAAATGTTTTGTTAATTTAAAGTGAAATTAAAGGGTGTTTAACATAACTGGCGGTTATGAAGTGAGCGGGTGAAAATAAACCGGCCAGCTACCGGCATCACAGTTTGTAAATTCTTCCCGCCGTCTGCAGAGAGCTTTCCTACACTCCAGGGAGAATTCACTGGAGGTAAGACATCATGGCGAACACCATCACGGCTGATGAGATTCGGGAAAGCTTTTCGCAGGCGATGTCGGCGATGTACCAGCAGGAAGTTCCGCAGTACGGGACGCTACTGGAGCTGGTGGCCGACGTTAACCTGGCCATACTGGAGAATAACCCGACGCTGCACGAACAACTGGCCAACGCCGATGAACTGGCGCGGCTGAACGTTGAACGCCACGGCGCGATCCGCGTCGGTACGGCGGAGGAACTGGCGACCTTGCGTCGCATGTTTGCCATTATGGGAATGTATCCCGTCAGCTATTACGATCTGTCGCAGGCCGGCGTACCGGTTCACTCCACCGCGTTTCGCCCCATTGATGACGCCGCGCTGGCGCGCAATCCGTTTCGCGTTTTTACCTCGCTTCTGCGACTTGAACTTATCGCCAATGAAGCTTTGCGTCAGCGGGCGGCGGATATCCTTTCCCGACGGGATATCTTCACGCCGCGCTGTCGTGAACTGATCGCGTTACATGAACAGAAAGGGGAGTTTACCGCCGCAGAGGCGCGCGAGTTTGTGCAACAGGCGCTGGAAACCTTTCGCTGGCATCGACACGCCACCGTCGATGAGGAAACCTATCACGCGCTGCATGAAGAGCACCGGCTGATTGCCGATGTGGTCTGTTTCCCCGGCTGCCACATTAATCATCTGACGCCGCGCACCCTGGATATTGACCGGGTGCAGGCGTTAATGCCCGAGTGCGGTATCGCGCCAAAAGCGTTGATAGAAGGGCCGCCGCGCCGCGATGTGCCCATTTTACTGCGCCAGACCAGCTTTAAGGCCCTTGAGGAGCCGGTGATGTTTGCCGGAGAGCATAGAGGCACGCATACGGCTCGCTTTGGCGAAATCGAGCAGCGCGGTATCGCCTTAACGCCGAAGGGCCGCGCCCTGTACGACCGACTGCTTGGCGAGGCGGGGGTGGGCAAAGATAATCTCACCCATCAGCGTCATCTGCAGGAGGTGTTTAGCCCGTTCCCGGACAGCGAATTCCTGCTGCGTCAGCAGGGGCTGGCGTACTTTCGCTATCGCCTGACGCCCGCCGGCGAAGCGCACCGTCAGGCGTTTCGTCCGGGTGACGATCCGCAGCCGCTGATTGAACGCGGCTGGGTCATCGCACAACCGATTATTTATGAAGACTTTTTGCCGGTCAGCGCCGCCGGGATTTTTCAGTCTAACCTGGGCAACGAGATACAGACCCGCAGCCACGGCAACGCCAGCCGCCAGGCCTTTGAGGAGGCGCTGGGCTGTCCGGTCTATGATGAGTTTGCCCTTTATCAACAGGCGGAAGAGCGCAGTAAACGACGTTGCGGTCTGCTGTAAAATCAGTACTCTGCTGGCATGAGTCGTTAAAGGAAGCAGGTCATGCAGAATCCGTCTACCCCGCTGGTGAAAACCCGGCAGGGCACCCTATCCGGCACCGCTGAAGAGAACATGCATATCTGGCGCGGTATACCCTATGCCGCGCCGCCCGTCGGCGATCTCCGCTGGCGCGCGCCGCAGCCTGCCGCCCGCTGGCAGGGCGTGCGCAGGGCGGAGAATTTCTCGGCCTCCAGCTGGCAGGATATTGAGTACTGTCGTGAGCTCGGCGGCGGCGATCCCGGCCGCTTTTCCGAGGATTGCCTGTACCTTAACGTCTGGTCACCCGCTTCGCGCGCGCAGCCGCTGCCGGTGATGGTCTGGCTACACGGCGGCGGCTATACCATCGGCGCGGGAAGCTTACCGCCCTATGACGGTAAAGCCTTAGCGTCCCGTGACGTGGTGGTAGTCACGGTTAACTACCGGCTGGGGCATCTGGGCTTTTTTGCCCATCCGGCGCTGGAGAAAGAAGAGGGGGAGCGCATCTATAATTTCGCGCTGCTCGATCAGATCGCCGCCCTGCAGTGGGTTCAGGAGAACATTCATGCCTTCGGCGGCGATGCGGCCAACGTGACGCTGTTCGGCGAGTCCGCCGGGGCGCGCAGCGTGCTGTCGCTCATGGTTTCGCCAAAATCCAGAGGGCTGTTCCATAAGGCGATTATTCAGAGCGGCTATACCTTGCCGGATCTGCCGCGGGAAAAGGCGCTGGCCAAAGGGCAGCTCATCGCGGAGCACTTCTCTTTACCGCAGGCCAGCGCCGAACAGCTGCGGGCGATTCCGGCGGACGCGTTCTGGTCTCTGACCGCGCCGCTTACCATCGGCCCGGCGCCCATTGTTGGCGATGCCGTACTGCCGCAGCCGATGCTGGAGACTTTTTTTAGCGGGCGTCAGCACCCGCTGCCGGTGATGATCGGCTCGAACAGCGATGAGGCCAGCGTCATGGCGGTGTTTGGCGTCGATATCGCCGGGCAGATCCAGAAGCTTCGCCGCGAACGCCGTTTTGGTCTCGGTTTGATTAAGCTGCTCTATCCCGGCGTCAAGGGCGATGAGGCATTAGGGCGTGAAGTCTGCCGCGATATGGCCTTTACCACCCTGGGTTACGTGGTGATGCAGGCGCAGCAGCGGGTAGGGCAACCGTGCTGGCGCTACTGGTTTGACTACGTTGCCGAGGCGGAACACCAAACCTATCCGCACGGCGCGTGGCACGGTAATGAAGTGGCGTATGTTTTTGACAACCTCGACCTTGCCGAGCCGGTACGACAGTATGCGAACGAGCGCGACCGGACCTTTGCCGCCCGGGTTGCCGACTATTGGGCTAGCTTTGCCCGTGTAGCGGGTAACGGCTGCCACGAGCTCTCCGGACCGGTGCGCTGGCCCGCCAGCGTGCGCGGACGAGACCGTCTGTTGCGTATCGGTTTGCACAAGCGGGCCGGTTTTAAAGTGGAAAACCGTTTTATGCGCGCGCGTCTGGCGCTGTTTCGGCGGGTGATGAAGCACCATGTGACGCTGGATTAACGCTGTCCGGAAGATCTCCGTTTGCCGCGGTACGTTCTGCAAATGGAACAATGCGTCCCACTTTAGGCGGCTAATCCTCAGTCAGCGATTACACTAAGATCGGCTCTGTTAACCCTGCATCCGCAGAACCTGCGTTCTGACGGAAGATCTGACGTTAAAATGAGGAAGAAACCATGGCCAAACCGTATGTTCGTCTGGATAAAAGTGATGCCGCCGTGCTGCTGGTCGATCACCAGACCGGATTACTCTCTCTGGTACGCGATATCGATCCCGATAAATTCAAGAACAACGTCCTTGCCCTTGGCGACCTGGCGAAGTACTTCGGTCTGCCGACTATCTTAACCACCAGCTTTGAGAACGGCCCCAATGGCCCGCTGGTGCCGGAGCTGAAAGCGCAATTCCCCGATGCGCCCTATATCGCGCGCCCGGGTAATATTAACGCCTGGGATAACGAAGATTTTGTTAAGGCAGTCAAAGCGACGGGCAAAAAGCAGCTGATTATTGCCGGGGTGGTGACGGAAGTTTGCGTGGCCTTTCCGGCGCTTTCGGCCATTGAAGAGGGGTTTGAGGTGTTTGTGGTGACCGACGCTTCCGGTACCTTTAACCCGATTACCCGCGATGCCGCCTGGGATCGTATGTCGCAGGCCGGGGTACAGCTGATGTCGTGGTTTGGCGTTGCCTGCGAACTACACCGCGACTGGCGTAATGATATCGAAGGGCTGGGAACGCTGTTCTCCAACCATATTCCGGATTATCGCAACCTGATGACCAGTTTTAACCTTCTGCAGCAAAAATAATCGCCTGCGCGGCCAGCGTTCGTCTGGCCGCTTCCTGATTCAGCATGAAACGCCGCCGGTTGGCGAAATCATCGCCGCCCCCCGGATATCGGTAATTCGGTCTGGTCCGGTGGACATATTTTTTTCACGCATTTCTGCCGTCAACAATTGGATTATCAATCATTTTTGTCTAGAGTGAGCGACATTCACGACGCATGGGTTTGTTACGTCGCGTCTCAATTCACATATGAAGAAGGATGCTCTCTCAGGCATGAACCGCAGACGTTTTCTCAAATCTTCCATGGCTGTTGCCGCCGTATGCGGAACGTCAGGAGTTGCCTCTCTATTCTCGAAAGCGGCCTTCGCCGAGGACTCGGGAATTGCCGACGGCCAGACCCGTCGCTTTGACTATTCCGTACTTCAGTCGATGGCCCACGATCTTGCGCGTCAGCCCTGGGGCGGCGCGCCGCGCGATCTGCCGCCAACCCTGGCAAACCTGACCCCGCAGGCCTACAACAGCATTCAGTATGATGCTGCGCACTCCCTGTGGAGTAATATCGAAGAGCGCAAGCTGGATATTCAGTTCTTCCACGTCGGGATGGGGTTCCGCCGCCGCGTACGGATGTTCTCCCTTGATTCACAAACCCAGCAGGCGCGGGAAATTCACTTCCGTCCCGAGCTGTTTAAATATAATGACGCCGGCGTCGACACCAAACAGCTGGAAGGCCAGAGCGATCTCGGCTTTGCCGGGTTCCGCGTGTTTAAGGCGCCGGAGCTGGCGCGCCGCGATATCGTCGCCTTCCTCGGCGCGAGCTACTTCCGCGCGGTAGACAGCACTTACCAGTACGGTCTTTCCGCCCGCGGCCTGGCGATCGATACCTTTACCGATACGCCGGAAGAGTTTCCTGACTTCACCTCTTTCTGGTTTGAGACCGTTAAACCGGGGGCGACGGTCTTTACCGTCTATGCGCTGCTCGACAGCCCAAGCGTCACCGGCGCCTATAAGTTCGTGGTTAACTGTCAGGAGACGCAGGTGATTATGGATGTGGAAAACCACATCTACGCGCGTAAAGACATCAAACAGCTGGGCATCGCGCCGATGACCAGTATGTTCAGCTGCGGCAATAACGAACGGCGGATGTGCGACACTATCCATCCGCAGATCCACGACTCCGACCGCCTGTCGATGTGGCTGGGCAACGGCGAGTGGGTGTGCCGCCCGCTGAACAACCCGCAGAAGCTGCAGTTCAACGCTTTCCAGGATAAAAATCCGCGCGGTTTTGGCCTGCTGCAGCTGGATCGCGACTTCTCCCACTATCAGGACATCATGGGCTGGTACAACAAGCGCCCGAGCCTGTGGGTAGAGCCGCGCAACCAGTGGGGTAAAGGGGCCGTCAACCTGATGGAGATCCCGACGACCGGTGAAACGCTGGACAATATCGTTTGCTTCTGGCAGCCCGAGAAGCCGGTGAAAGCCGGGGATGAGCTGGACTTCCGCTATCGACTCTACTGGAGCGCGCAGCCGCCGGTCCGTTCGCCGCTGGCGCGGGTATTGGCCACGCGTACCGGAATGGGCGGTTTCCCGGAAGGCTGGGCGCCGGGTGAGCACTACCCGGATAAATGGACCCGTCGTTTTGCTATCGATTTTGTCGGCGGCGACCTGAAGGCCGCGGCGCCAAGAGGCATTGAGCCGGTGATTACCCTGTCGAGCGGCGAAGCGAAGCAGATAGAAATTCTCTACGTGGAACCGTTTGATGGCTATCGCATCCAGTTTGACTGGTACCCGACCTCGGATTCGACCGACCCGGTCGAAATGCGCATGTTCCTGCGCTGCCAGGGGGAAGCGATCAGCGAAACCTGGCTCTATCAGTACTTCCCGCCAGCGCCAGACAAGCGTAACTATGTTGACGATCGGGTAATGAAATAATTGCCCTTTATTCCGCCCGTTAAGGTAACTTAGCGGGCGTTTGTTTTTTAATCAGACTATTAATCAGAGTCCATTATGACTGACGAAAACGCGCCTGCGAGAGAAACTATCCCCGTCACCGAGTCGCTTTCTCTGCGCTCTGTGGATGAAAGCCACGTCGCTGAGCTGCATCAGCTGGTGATCAAGAACCAGCGCTGGCTCCAGCAATCGCTGAGCTGGCCCGCTGACGTCAGTCACGAAGACGAAACTCGCCGCCACGTGCAGGGCAACGTGATGCTGCATCAGCGTGGTTACGCCAAAATGTTTTTGCTCTTTCTGCGAGAAGATATCGTCGGCGTGCTGTCGTTTAACCAGATTGAGCCGATCAATAAGACCGCATACATCGGCTACTGGATTGATGAAAGCCACCAGGGGCAGGGGCTGCTTTCTCAGGCGTTGCAGGCGCTGATGGACGCTTTTGCCCGCAGCGGGACGGTTCGCCGCTTCGTGATTAAATGTCGGGTAGCAAACCAGAGAAGCAATCAGGTCGCCCTGCGTAACGGTTTCACCCTCGAAGGGTGCCTGAAGCAGGCCGAGTATCTGAACGGTTCGTACGATGACCAGAATATCTACGGGCGCATTATTGATTGTGACACCGGGCAATTCCCGGCTCGCGGCTGACTACGGGCCGCGCTGAGATGTAGCCCGGGGAACAGCGCGCAGGGGCCTGAAGCTGATAAACCACGCGGTCGGGAGCAAAGGTTATAGAAAGCCGACAATGGGCGTGCGGGTAAAAAGTTCGTCGCCGTTTATCACTTTCTCCCCTCTGATAGAAATGGCGTCGCCCGCGCTGGCTTCAATTCGCGCTCTATCGCCGATCGTCACCTGATGTTCAATCACCACATCGCCGCAAATCACCGCATGCCCTTCAATTAACACGCTATCGTCCAGCAGAATCGGCCCGCCGCGCAGGTGCGCATGCCCGCCGACCATCACCCGATGCTTCAGCAGGCAGTTGCCTTCGACCACCGCGTGCTCCGCCACCTGCGAGCTGTAGCGCAGGGTGGGGATGGCGTCCTCTTCCCGCCCGGCGATAATCCTCGCGTGGCCATAAACTCGCGCGTTATCGCAGACCCAGACGTCGTTTTCGTCGTTACCCTCCAGCCGCGCGCAATCGAAGATTTCCGCCCGATGCTCAACAAACGCGTGTTCGACAAACGCGTCGCCGTAAACTTGCGCCTGGTGAACGATGCGCGAAGCGCTGACCGTTGCCCGCTGATAAATGCGCAGGATTTTGTCGCTGTCGGCGGTCAGACCCTGGGCGGCGATAATAAGCGAGTGGGGGAGGATCTGCGCATTGTCGGCCAGGTGACAATAACCCCGAATCTGCGAATGCGAAACGGTGACGTTGTCACTTATTCGCGCGCAGTGGCTTGCCTGCACGCTGTCCAGTCGCGCGTTATCGCTGACGATGGCGCCATGGCTGATAATGCACTCGCCGGTTAAGCGGGCATTGCCCTCGATTTTCGCACCGGCAAACACCGCGCTATTCGGGTCATAAATCCAGCACTCGCCTTCGTGGCTCAGGGCTGCTTCATTGTCCAGCCAGCCGCCTTCATCGCCGCGCTTCACGTCAGCGAAATCGCGTAAGGCGACAATTTGCCGCAGATTGACGCTATGTTTGTTTCCGTCGGCGTCATAGTGAAACTGGCGAACCTTCTCGCTGAGGTAATATTTGCGCATCTGCCTTTCTCATTACGTATGGTTAACATAAACATAGCAAAAAACGCCGTAGCGCGTTTTTGAAGGTTCCTTTAGAATGCAACTTAAGATAAATTGAAAATTTAAACAAAATGAATAAAAAGCTGGGCACAAGCCGGGTGCTGAATCTCCCGGCGGGCTATTTTGGTATGGTTCTGGGCATTATCGGCATGGGCTTCGCCTGGCGCTACGCCAGCACGATCTGGCCGGTGAGCCGGATCGTCGGCGACGGTCTGGTGGTCACGGCGACGGTCATCTGGGCGCTGCTGGCGCTGGCGTTTATCAGCCGGGCGGTCCGTTTCCCGCACAGCGTACTGCAGGAGATGCGCCATCCGGTGGCCAGCAGTTTTGTCAGCCTGTTTCCGGCGACGACCATGCTGGTGGCCATCGGCTTTGTTCCCTGGCTGCGGCCGCTCTCGCTGGTGTTATTCGCGATTGGCGTAGTGCTGCAGCTAAGCTATGCGGCCTGGCAGAGCGCCGGGCTATGGCGGGGGAAGCATCCCAATGAGGCGACCACCCCGGGTCTCTATCTGCCGGCGGTGGCGAATAACTTTATCAGCGCCATGGCCTGCGGCGCGCTGGGCTTTACCGACGCCGGTCTGGTGTTTCTTGGCGCCGGCTTATTCTCCTGGCTTAGCCTTGAACCGGTGATTCTGCAGCGCCTGCGCAGCGACGGCGAACTGCCGATGGCCATGCGCACCGCCCTCGGCATTCAGCTGGCGCCGGCGCTGGTGGCGTGCAGCGCCTGGCTGAGCGTGAACGGCGGCGAGGCGGATACCTTCGCTAAGCTGCTGTTCGGCTATGGTCTGCTGCAGCTGCTGTTTATGCTGCGCCTGATGCCGTGGTACCTGCGCCAGCCGTTTAACGCCTCGTTCTGGAGCTTCTCGTTCGGCATCTCCGCGCTGGCGACCACCGGCCTGCATCTCGGTCATCAGCATCCGGACGGCTTTTTCCATACTCTCGCGCTCCCGCTGTTTCTCTTCACCAATCTGATCGTCGGGCTGCTGCTGATTCGTACCTTCCTGCTGCTGATGCGCGGTAAACTGCTGATTCGCGTTGAGCGCGACACATTATTAAAAAATAAGGATTAACCATGACGCTTCGTGACGAAAATTACTTCACCGATAAATACGGGATGACCCGCACCCACTCTGAGGTGCTGCACGCCGCCACCCTGATCGCGCCGGGCAAGGCGCTGGATCTGGGCTGCGGCAACGGGCGCAATAGCCTCTACCTCGCGGCCAACGGGTTTGATGTCACCGCGTGGGATAAAAATCCGGCCAGCATCGGAAATCTTGAGCGCATTCGTCAGGCGGAAGGGCTGGAGAATCTGCGGACGGCGATTAAGGACCTTAACGCCCTCAGCTTTGACGGCGAGTATGACTTTATTCTTTCGACCGTGGTGATGATGTTCCTCGACGCGAAGACCATCCCGGGTCTGATTGCTAACATGCAGCGCTGCACCAGACCCGGCGGCTACAATCTGATTGTTGCGGCTATGGATACCGACGATTATCCGTGCAGCGTCGGCTTCCCGTTCGCGTTTAAACCGGGAGAGCTGCGCAATAATTATGAAGGCTGGACGTTACTCAAATATAACGAAGACGTCGGTGAACTCCACCGCACCGACGCCAGCGGGAACCGGATTAAGCTGCGTTTCGCCACGATGCTGGCGCGCAAACCGGCTTAACGCGCCGCTAACAGGCAGAGCTGTAATGCGGTCTGATAAGAGGCCTCAAAGGCGCGCAGCGGCAGAAACTCAAATTTCGAGTGGAAGTTGTGCGCGCCGGTAAAGAAGTTGGGCGTTAATACGCCTTTTGCCGACAGGGCCGCGCCGTCGGTGCCGCCGCGCATCGGCGTCGGTTTCGGCGTAATGCCTAAGCTTTCCATCGCTTCGAACATCAGATCAACGGCGCGGCGGTCTTCGCCGATGGCATTGCTGATGTTGCTATAGGTATCGCTGATGTGAAATTCCACCTTTCCGGTCGGATACTGCGCGGCGATTTTCTGCGCCACCTCGCTAATTTGCTGCTTACGGCGATGAAAACTTTCGAGGTCGAAATCGCGAATGCTGGCCTGCAGCAGGGTGCTGTTCTGATCGCCCTGGATACCGTTGAACCAAACGTAGCCCTCGCGTCCGGCGGTATGCTCCGGCGTTTGCTGGCGATCGAAATGGCTCATGTAATCCGTGGCCATCAGCAGCGGGTTCACCAGCACCCCCTTTGACGACATAGGGTGAGCGGTCACGCCGGTAAAGCGAATCTCCGCCGCGGCGGCGTTAAAGTTCTCATAGACGATTTCGCCGAGCTCGCAGCAGTCGATGGTCCAGGCAAAATCGACGGCAAAGCGCGCGAGATCCAGCGCCTTCGCGCCGCGCAGGCCCACTTCTTCATCCGGCACAAACGCGACCACGATGTCGCCGTGGCGGTGTTCCGCCGTCAGGTTTTCCAGCACCGTCATCACCACCGTAACGGCGGACTTGTTATCCGCCCCGAGCACGCTGGTGCCGTCGCTGAAAATAATCTCTTCATTGGGATAAGCGAGGATTTCCGGATGTTCCGCAACGCGCAGCCAGATATCTTTATCCCTGTTCAAACAGAGATCTTCACCAGTAAAACGCAGAATTTGTGGATGAATATCCGGCGACAAACCGACGTCAACGGTATCGATGTGGGTAATAAAGCCAATCCGCGGCGCGCCTGCGACGTTGCCCTTTTTCACCGCCGTGACGGTGGCGCGCTCGTCAATCACAATCTCATCCAGCCCCAGCAGGCGTAGCTCATCCGCAAGGGCCTGCGCCATCGCGTGTTGCCCGGCGGTGGTAGGCAGCGTCGTGGCTCGCGGGTCGCTTTGGCTGGTTATCGCCAGGTAGCGAAAGAAGCGTTGGGTTAATTGACTGGCCAGGGCTGATGACATAGTGATTCCTTCTTTATTCGAGTTTTCAGGTGTTTGCAATCAGGCTTTAGTGTTATGTATGGAAGGGAAAACAACAAGCTATTCATTAGCTGACAAATGAAAAAGGAAAACCTATGCAACGCAGATTCACGACGCTTGCTCTGGCGTTAGCGGCCCTGACGGCCAGCTCGGCCATTAGCGCAAAAACGCTGGTCTACTGCTCAGAAGGATCGCCGGAAAACTTTAACCCGCAACTCTACACCTCCGGGACCAGCGTGGACGCCAGCGCGGTGCCGGTCTATAACCGACTGGTCGATTTCAAAGCCGGTACCACAGAACTGGTGCCGAGCCTCGCCGAAAGCTGGGAAGTCAGCGAAGATGGGAAAGTTTATACTTTTCATTTACGCAAAGGCGTTAAATTCCAGAGTAATAAATATTTTAAACCCAGCCGCGATTTTAATGCCGACGACGTTATTTTTTCGTTTATGCGGCAAAAAGATCCTCACCATCCTTATCATAATATCTCCAGCGGCAATTACTCCAATTTTGAAAGCCTGGAATTTGGCCAGTTAATTACCGCGATTGATAAGCCTGATGAATATACGGTGCGTTTCACGCTGGCCCATCCCGAAGCGCCCTTTGTGGCCGATCTTGCCTGGTATTTCGCTTCTATTTTATCGGCGGAATATGCCGATGCGATGCTAAAAGCCGGCACGCCAGAGCGCGTGGATATGGACCCGATTGGTACCGGACCTTTCAAACTCGCGCAATATCAAAAAGATTCCCGAATTCTTTTCACCGCGTTCCCGGAATACTGGCAGGGGAAGGCGCATATCGATCGTCTCATTTTTAGTATCACGCCGGACGCCTCGGTGCGCTACGCCAAGCTGGAGAAAAACGAGTGTCAGGTGATGCCGTTCCCCAATCCGGCCGACCTGCCGCGAATGAAAGAGAACAACGCGATCAACCTGATGAGCAAAGCGGGCCTTAACACCGGTTTCCTGGCGTTTAACACCCAAAAAGCGCCGCTGGACAACGTTAAGGTGCGTCAGGCCCTGGCGATGGCGATCAATAAACCGGCGATCATTGAAGCGGTGTTCCACGGTACCGGTACGGCGGCGAAAAACCTGCTGCCGCCGGGCGTATGGAGCGCGGATAGCCAGCTGAAGGATTATGACTACGACCCGCAGAAAGCCAAAGCGCTGCTGGCGGAATCGGGCGTTGCGGGGCCAATTACCATCGATCTGTGGGCGATGCCGGTGCAGCGACCCTATAACCCGAACGCCAAACGCATGGCCGAAATGATCCAGGCCGACTGGGCGAAAATTGGCGTGCAAACGAAAATCACAACCTATGAGTGGGGTGAATACTTAAAGCGGGTGAAGGATGGCGAACATCAGGCGGCGCTGATGGGCTGGACGACCGCGACCGGCGATCCGGATAACTTCTTCGGCCCACTCTTTACCTGCCAGTCGGCGAACGGCGGGTCAAACTCGGCAAAATGGTGCTATCAGCCGTTTGATAAAATTATCGCCGAGGCAAAATCGATAACCGATCGCCAAAAACGCGAAGCGCTCTATCGCCAGGCGCAGCAGATGATGCATGACCAGATGCCGGCAGTCATGATTGCCCACTCGACAATATTTGAACCGGTGCGTAAAAACGTGTCAGGCTACGAAATAGACCCCTTCGGCAAGCATATTTTTTATCAGGTTGATATCAGATAAACAGCCAATCACGGCCCGCCGGTAACGGCGGGTTTATTTTTTCCAGCTACTTGACGTAGCACCGCTTTTGCCACAAAACTTACCCCTGTTATTTGCTATAACTCTTGCCGATAAATGGTATTCACAGGGATTAACCTATATGCGTACTCCGTTATTTTTTAAAGTCGCCGCGCTTGCTGGCCTGTTAGCATTGGCCGGCTGCTCATCCAAAATCGCTCAGCCGGAACAATATTCGGGATTTTTAAAAGATTACTCTAACTTAAAAGAAACCACCTCGGCGTCCGGCAAACCGGAACTGCGCTGGATTTCGCCGGATTACAATCCGAGCAACTATGACAATATCGTCTATAACCCGATCACCTATTACCCGGTACCAAAACCCACCACCCAGGTGGGCGAGAAGGCGCTCAGGGATATCCTGAATTACACCAATAAAGAGATGAAACAGGCTATTTCCGAGCGTAAACCGCTGGCAACCACCCCGGGCAAGCGCAGCCTGATCTTCCGCGGCGCCATCACCGGCGTGGATTCCAGCAAAGAAGGGCTGCAGTTCTACGAAGTGATTCCGGTGGCGATGATTATCGCCGGTACGCAGGCGGCAACGGGCCACCGTACCATGGACACCAACCTGTTTTTTGAAGGGGAGCTGATTGATGCGGCGACCAAAAAGCCGGTTATCAAAGTGGTCCGTAAGGGCGAAGGTAAAAACCTGTCCAACGAAAATACGCCGCTCACCGTCGAGACCCTGAAGCAGGTCATTGATGATATGGCGATTGACGCGGTGAAATTCGACCCCAATAACCGTTAATCAGGCGTATCCGTGAATAAAGGCGCTAGTGGTTGATAGCGCCTTTTTCATTTCTCCTCGACGGCAGCGCGAGCGTCAGCAGCGATCCGAGCGAACCCAGGCCAGCCTGCGCCGCAGCAGCCACTGCTCCGGGCGAGCGAACATCACCAGATTTCCGACCAGGATCAGCGCCAGTCCTGCCACGGCGCTACTGTGCCAGACGTAACCTTCATAAAAAGTCGAAATGGTCAGCGCGACGAGTGGAAACAGCAGGGTGCTGTATGCCGCTTTACCCGCGCCGATTCGCCCCACCAGCGTAAAATAGGCGCCAAAAGCAATCACCGAGCCAAACACGGCGAGATACAGTAGCGCGCCCATATAGCTGAGGGTCCACTGCGGCGCGAAATTATCACCGCGAACCAGCGCGATCGCGCCCATGACCAGGGTGCCGTAAAGCATGGCCCAGCTGTTGGTGGTCAACGTCTCCAGACCGCGGCGCTGGTGGCGGATGCTGAGCATATTGCCGAGCGAAAACCCATAGGTGCCCAATGCGCTGAGGGCAATACCCAGCAGGAGCGAGGCGTTCAGGCCGCTGGCCCATAAATCATCCCAGAATAGCGTCACGATCCCCGCCAGCCCCAGCGCGGCGGCCAGCCAGAATCGGCCCGGAGGCTGCTGGCGATAGAAGAGAAAGCTATTGATGGCGTTAAACAACACCGCCATGGAGAAGATCACCGACTCCAGCCCGGTATTGATATACGCGGCGGCGGTATAGAAACACCAGAAATTAAAGCAGAAAACGCAGCAGCCCTGTAGCAGGCAAAAGAGATGGTCGCGCGCGGCCAGCGGGCGCAGGCGGCGGGTAACCAGCAGAATGGTCAACATCGCGACGCTGGCGACGGCGAAGCGCCAGAAAATAGACACCGGCGCGGCAACCGGCCCCTGCTGCAAAAAGATAGCAATCCAGGTGGTGCCCCAGATAACCACGACCAACCCGTAGAGTAATGCGTTCAAAATGTCTCTCCTGTGAGTGTTGTACCGGTCATTTTGCGGCCCGGGCGAATTCGGCGCTGTCATCAGCTTGTCGCCGACTTGCAAATTCTTGCGCTTATTTTTCATTAGCGGCGGGGGAATGCTGGTATCTGCCGGCGACTCTTCTTAGACTAGCGATCTGCGGAATCTGAACTGTGAAGGCTATGGCTTACGGGACTTTCGAAACATTGCGTCAAAAAAATGCCGTGCTGCGGGGGACGGTGAACCTCAACTCCGGTATTCAACTGGCGGCGTGGTATAACAATCTTGATACCATCACGGTACAAAGTGACCACCATACCCTGAGCCTCTATATTGCCGATGGCTACGAAAGCTACCAAAAAACGCCCCACGGCTGGAAAAACGGCGGCGGGCCGGATCGTTTTTGCCTGATGCCGAAAGGCGATGAGAGCACCTGGGATATCCGCGGCGATCTCTCTTTTGTGCATCTTTACTGCACCGATGAGCACCTGCGCCGGGTAGGCGAGCAGATTTGGGACCGCAGCCCGGCCTCGTTCACGCTGCAGGAGAAAACGTTTTCCAGCGATGACAAAATCACCGCCGTCTACCGCCAGTTTCTCCTCGACAACGACTGGCAGCAGCAGGCGAATCAGCTAACGTTGAGTTCGGCCAGCACGCTGCTGCTCACCCACCTGATTCAGCACTATTCGAACGTTCAGTGGCGTTTACCGACGGTGACCGGCGGGCTGGCGCCGCACGTCTTGCGCAATCTGCTGGCATGGATTGAGGAGAACCTCGACCAGCCGCTCACTCTTGCCGAACTGGCGCAGGAAGCTGCGTTAAGCGAATACCATTTTGCGCGGATGTTTCGCCAGTCGATGAAGATGGCGCCGCATCAGTACGTTATGCAGCGCCGGATGGTTAAAGCGCAGGCGCTGATTAGCCAGAGTCGGCTGCCGTTAACCGATATCGCCATGGCCTGCGGTTTTAGCAGCGCCAGCCACTTCAGCAACCGGGTGAAAAGCGCCACCGGCCTGACGCCCTCGCAGCTACGCGCGGCGCAGCGTTGACAGCAAAACGTAGCTGACGCCGCCGAGAACCAGCCCCCAAAACGCTGAGCCGATACCGGCCAGCGTCACGCCGCTGGCGGTGACCAGAAACGTTACTACCGCCGCATCGCGCTCACTCTCATGATTCAATGCCTGAAACAGGCTGCCGCCGATGGTACCGAGCAGCGCCAGACCGGCAAGCATCTGGACCCATGCTATCGGCAGCGCCGACATCAACGAGGTGATTGAGCCGCCAAATATCCCCGCCAGCAGATAAAAAACGCCCGCCGCCGCCGCCGCGAGCCAGCGTTTTTGCGGGTCCGGATGGGCTTCCGGGCTCTGGCAAATCGCGGCCGTAATGGCGGCGATGCAGATCGAGTAGACCCCGAAAGGCGACAGCAGCAGCGCCAGGCCGCCGGTGACGACAATAAGCGTTGAAGCGGGGACCCGATAGCCTGAGGCCTGGAGGGTGGCGAAGCCGGGGGCGTTTTGCGACGCCATGGTGACGAGGAAAAACGGTATACCGACGCTGATCAACAGCGCCGGCGTGAATTCAGGGGCGATCCAGGAAGGGGCGACAATGCTGAAACTTATTTGTGACATTGTCACTTCTCCGCTCAATCCGGCCACCGCGCTTCCTGTCAGCAGAGCGGCGACAACCGCGAAGCGGGGAAGCCAGGCTTTGCACAGTAACCATACGGTTAACATACTGCCGCATAACAGCAGATTAGCCTGCAGGCTGGCGAAAGCCTGCATGCCAAAGCGCAGCAATATGCCGGCCAGCATCGCCGCCGCCAGCGAATGGGGAATAATCTTCATGAGCCGGGCAAATATGCCGGTGATGCCGCAAAGCACGATTAAGGCGTTGGCAAAAATAAAGACGCCAACCGCCTGGGAGAGCGTGACCCCCTGCAGGCCGCTGACCAGCAGCGCCGCGCCGGGCGTTGACCAGGCCGTCAGGATGGGCACCTTTCGCCAGACGGTGAGGGCCAGGGTGCTGATGCCCATTCCCAGACCTAAGGCGGTCATCCAGCCAGCGATTTGCGCAGCATCGGCGCCTGCCGCCGCCGCTGCCTGCCAGATAATGGCGGCAGAGCTGGCATAGCCGACCAGCACGGCGACGAAGCCGGCGAGTAGACTCGGAAAAGGGAGAGTGAAAGAGCGCATGGGGTGCCTTGTGCGTTATAACGGTCGGTATAATGTAGCATTGTGCGTTATAACGCACAACTGGCTTTTCGGCAACGCCAGACCTGGATAGCGGAGCCCGGGTGAGCGCTATACGTCAATTCCCTGTAGAATCAGGTGAATGTGCGTATAATTCCTTCAGATATTATTGGGAGGTTGAATGGATATTGCGCAACACCTGTCGGCAACGTTAAAAACGCTGCGCCAGCAGCGCGGCTGGAGCCTGTCGCGCCTGGCGGAAGAGACCGGCGTGTCGAAGGCCATGCTGGGCCAGATTGAACGCAACGAATCCAGCCCGACGGTAGCGACGTTATGGAAAATCGCCACCGGGCTTAACGTGCCGTTTTCCGCCTTTATCGTTGCCGATGAGGCCGGTGAACCGACGGCATTTGATCCCCAGCAGCAGGCCATGGTGGTCACGCCGCTATTCCCTTGGGACCCGGTGCTGCGCTTCGATCACTTCTCCATCACCCTGGCCCCGGGCGCGCTGAGTGAGTCAACGCCGCATGAGCAAGGGGTTATCGAACATGTGGTGGTGATTAGCGGCGTGCTGGATCTTTGCCTGCAGGACAGCTGGCAATCGCTGCAGCCAGGGGAAGGGCGGCGTTTCGCCGGCGATTTAGCGCACGCCTATCGCAATAGCGGTGGGCAGACTGCCCATTTTCATTCGCTGATCCACTACCCGAAATAAAAAAGCCGCGAGTAAACTCGCGGCCAGGCAAATGACTGAGACAACAAATCACAACGTGACGAGGAAAATCCGGAATACGTGATGACTCTATCCTTAGGCACTTTTTCTGGGAAATATCTTTTCCTTCAATGCTTTGCTAAAAACTGAAAATTCCTTCCGCGGCGGCGATGGAAAATGTTTTGGTCTGCGCCAGGTTCTGACTACAATAGCCGCCATTTCGACCCCCTATAATGGATAACGACGAGCGTATGCGCCTGCAAAACCATCATCTTGAACTACTGAGTCCTGCCCGCGATGCCGGGATCGCCCGTGAAGCGATTTTACACGGCGCGGATGCGGTCTACATCGGCGGGCCGGGCTTTGGCGCGCGCCACAACGCCAGCAACAGCCTGAGCGATATCGCCGGTCTGGTACCGTTTGCCCATCGCTACGGCGCGAAAGTGTTCGTGACCCTGAACACCATTCTTCATGATGATGAGCTGGAGCCGGCGCAGCGCCTGATAACCGACCTGTATGAAACCGGCGTGGACGCGCTGATTGTCCAGGATATGGGGGTCATGGAGCTGGATATTCCGCCGATTGAGCTGCACGCCAGCACCCAGTGCGATATCCGCAGCGTTGAGAAAGCAAAATTTCTCTCCGACGTCGGCTTCAGCCAAATCGTGCTCGCCCGCGAGCTGAATCTTCAGCAGATCAAAGCGATTTACGATAACACCGACGCGACCATTGAGTTCTTCATCCACGGCGCGCTGTGCGTGGCCTATTCCGGCCAGTGCAATATTTCCCATGCTCAGACCGGGCGGAGCGCCAACCGCGGCGACTGCTCGCAGGCCTGCCGTCTGCCCTATACCCTGAAAGATGACCAGGGCCGCGTGGTGGCGTATGAAAAGCACCTGCTGTCGATGAAAGACAACGATCAGACCGCCAACCTGGCCGCGCTGATCGATGCCGGGGTACGTTCCTTCAAAATTGAAGGCCGCTACAAAGATATGAGCTATGTGAAGAACATCACCGCGCACTATCGCCAGATGCTCGACGCCATTATTGACGATCGCGGCGACCTGGCCCGCGCCTCGGCGGGGCGTACCGAACACTTCTTTGTTCCGTCAACGGATAAGACCTTCCATCGCGGCAGCACCGACTATTTTGTCAACGCGCGCAAAGGCGATATTGGCGCGTTTGACTCGCCAAAGTTTATTGGTCTGCCGGTGGGGGAAGTCCTGAAAGTCGGTAAAGATTTTCTCGACGTTGAGGTGAGCGAAACGCTGACCAACGGCGACGGCCTGAACGTGATGATCAAACGTGAAATCGTCGGCTTTCGCGCCAACACGGTGGAGAAAACCGGCGAAAACCGCTATCGCGTATGGCCGAACGAGATGCCCGCGGATTTACACAAAGTGCGTCCGCATCAGCCGTTAAACCGCAACCTCGATCATAACTGGCAGCAGGCGCTGCTGAAAACCTCCAGCGAGCGCCGCATCGCCGTCGATATCGAACTGAGCGGCTGGCAGGAGCAGCTGGTCCTGACGATGACCAGCGAAGAGGGCGTGAGCGTCACCCACACGCTGGACGGCGAGTTTGCCGAGGCGACCCAGGCGGAGAAAGCGCTGGCGAACCTGCGCGATGGCGTGGCGAAGCTCGGCCAGACCCTTTACTATTCGCGCAACGTTGAGATTAACCTGCCCGGCGCGCTGTTCGTGCCAAACAGTCTGCTGAACCAGCTGCGCCGTGAAACGGCGGAAATGCTTGATGATGCGCGTCTGAAGGCCGTGGTGCGCGGCAGCCGCAAGCCGGTTTCGGTGCCGCCGCCGGTCTATCCGGAAACGCATCTGTCGTTTCTGGCTAACGTCTACAACCACAAAGCGCGCGAGTTTTATCAACGTTACGGCGTCCAGCTGATCGACGCCGCCTATGAAGCTCATGAAGAGAAGGGCGACGTGCCGGTCATGATTACCAAGCACTGCCTGCGCTTTGCCTTCAACCTGTGTCCGAAACAGGCCAAAGGTTCGATTAAAAGCTGGAAAGCGACGCCAATGCAGCTGATCCACGGCGATGAAGTGCTGACGCTGAAGTTTGACTGCCGCCCATGCGAAATGCACGTGGTCGGTAAGATAAAAAACCATATCCTGAAAATGCCGCTGCCGGGCAGCATCGTGGCGTCCGTGAGTCCCGATGAGCTGATGAAAACCCTGCCGAAACGCAAGGGCGCCTGATAACGAAATCGCTACTGGTAGTGATGCATTTTTGGTTTCCGCGCATTCTGCCAGTGGTGCTGCTCGCGCAGATCGGAGGCGGCGTCTTCCGCCTGGCTGCGCAGCTCGTCGCTATCGGCTTCGTGCTGTAACTGCTGTTCGAGACTCTGTACCGGGAAGAAATCGTGTCCGTGCTGGCGGGCCAGCACGTGCCCGGAAAACAGGGCGCACGCCAGCAGTAATGTTGAAACGCTTCTTCTGAACATCTCTTTTTCCATGCTTTCGGCGAATGAGGCTACTATGCCAGGGGCTGGGTGAGCTTATTACGTCGGTTGTCAAAGAAGAGAAAAGGCTTTGTCAGCATCGCCTGACGGATGGCGAAAAAAAGCCCGATGGTGTCGCCATCGGGCCGAATAACATAACGTGACGGGCGGATCAGTCCTTCAGCCCGGCGGCCGTCATCAGCAGCCGAAATCCCATGCTTACCGCCGCCAGCGCCAGTACGCTGCCTCCCCACAGGACCACCATCCATAACGTGCGCTTAAGCCATACTCGTTGCATCAGTGATACCCCTCGCCGTGTTGAACTTTGCCGCGAAAAACGTAGTAGCTCCAGAAGGTGTAGCCGAGGATCACCGGCAGAATAAGCAGCGCGCCAACCAGCATAAAGCCCTGGCTTTGCGGCGGCGCGGCGGCCTGCCAGAGGGTGATGCCCGGTGGAATAATATACGGCCAGATACTGATCCCCAGCCCGCTAAAGCCGAGAAAGATCAGCCCCAGCGTGAGGACAAACGGCAGCAGGTGGCTGGCGCTGTTGCGCAGCGCTCGCCACAGCCAGGCGCTTATCGCCGCGACCAGCAGCGGTACCGGCAGCAGGAAGAAGAGATTTGGCAAGCTAAACCAGCGCTCGGCGATGGCCGTCTGCGCCAGCGGGGTCCAGATGCTGATGGCGACAATTACCGCCAGCAGCGCCAGCAGCAAACCGCGCGCGGTCACGCGCATATTGCGGTGGAGCGCATTCTCGCTCTTCATCACCAGCCAGCTGGCGCCCAGCAGCGCATACGCAATGCACAGTCCCAGGCCGCAGAACAGGGTAAACGGCGTAAACCAGTCAAACATCCCGCCGCTGAAGCTGCGGCCGCTGACCGCGAAGCCGTTGATCACCGCGCCGACGACCATCCCCTGGGTGAAGGTGGCCAGAATCGAACCGCCCATAAAGGCGCGATCCCAGAACGGGCGGTGCGATGGCGTCGCGTTAAAGCGGAATTCAAAAGCGACGCCGCGGAAAATAAGCCCGATCAGCATCAGGGTAAGGGGGATCGCCAGCGCGTCGATAATTACCGCATAGGCCAGCGGAAAAGCGCCAAACAGGCCCGCGCCGCCGAGTACCAGCCAGGTCTCATTGCCATCCCAGACCGGCGCGACGCTGTTCACCATGACGTCGCGATCCGCCGCGTCCCGCGTGGTACTGAATAAAATGCCAATGCCCAGGTCGAAGCCGTCCATCACGATATACATCAGGGTGGCGAAGACGATGATGACAAACCAAATAACCGATAAATCGATACCCATTACCAGGACTCCTTCTGCTGTACATGGTCCGTTGCGGCGGAAAGCGGGCGGGCAGGCGTACCGGAGCCAGGCGGCTGAGCGTCCTGCGGCCCTTTGCGAATCAGACGCAGCATATAGCTATAACCGACGCCGAATACCGAAGCGTAGACGACGATAAACGTCAGCAGACTGATGGACATATGCAGGTCGCCGTGAGCGGAGACGGCATCTGCGGTACGCTGTACGCCGTAGACGACCCACGGCTGGCGGCCCACCTCGGTGGTCACCCAGCCCGCGAGGATAGCGATAAGCCCCGATGGCCCCATCCATAGCGCAAAGCGTAAAAAGGGTCGGGAGTGATAGAGGCGACCGCGATAGCGCAGCCACAGGGCCAGCGCGCCGAGCAGGATCATCAGCATGCCGAGGCCGGCCATCAGACGGAAGGACCAGAACACGATGGTGGCGTTAGGGCGATCTTCCGCCGCGAACTCTTTCAGCGCGGGAACCTGTTTATCCAGGCTGTGGGTGAGGATCAGGCTGCCGAGGGCCGGGATTTCCAGACCATAGCGCGTCCGTTCCTGCTGCATATCCGGCCAGCCGAACAGCAGCAGCGGGGTGGGTTCTCCGGGGATATTCTCCCAGTGACCCTCGATAGCGGCGATTTTCGCCGGCTGGTGCTTGAGCGTATTCAGCCCGTGCATATCGCCAATCATGGCCTGAACCGGGGCGACAATCAGCGTCATCCACAGCGCCATGGAGAACATCGCGCGAACGGCGGGCGTGTTGTTGCCGCGCAGCAGGTGCCAGGCTGCCGATGCGCCGACGAACAGCGCGCTGCTGAGAAAGGCCGCCACCGACATATGCAGCAGACGGTAGGGAAACGACGGGTTAAAGATAACCGCGAACCAGTCCACCGGCACCACCTGGCCATTGACGATCTCAAACCCCTGCGGCGTTTGCATCCAGCTATTGGACGCGAGGATCCAGAAGGTGGAGATTATCGTCCCCAGCGCCACCATGCAGGTGGCGAAGAAGTGCAGGCCCGGCCCGACGCGGTTCCAGCCGAACAGCATGACGCCGAGGAATCCGGCTTCAAGGAAGAAGGCGGTCAGAACTTCGTAGGTCAGCAGCGGGCCGGTTATGCTCCCGGCAAACTCGGAGAATCCGCTCCAGTTGGTACCAAACTGGTAGGCCATGACCAGACCTGAGACCACTCCCATGCCGAAGTTGACGGCGAAGATTTTCGACCAGAAGTGGTAGAGCGAGCGCCAGGTCGGGTTTTTCGTTTTTAACCATAAGCCTTCGAGAACCGCCAGGTAGCTGGCTAACCCGATGGTGATGGCGGGGAAGATGATATGAAATGACACGGTGAAGGCGAACTGGATCCGCGCCAGGTGGAATGCATCAAGACCGAACATGCAGAACTCCGCAATAAAATTGATTCAGCGCAATTCTAGGCCTCCGCTATGGCGGATAGCAGGAACAGAAACCCTGTTTTTATCTATAACAGTTATGGATTTGAGTTTCGGTTATCTTGTGATAAATCCTTTTTTTCTAAAATCAAGCTATTTCACACCCGCGGATAGTATGTTATTTTAATTAGACGTTAGCGCTGCAAGTCAGCATTTAAACGTTCCTTTGGGTAAGCAATATTTATATATCTATTATAAATATAGATGTGCTGAATAATTCATAAATTGTGTATCAATCCTACAATAAAATAATTGATTGTTTTTACTGCACGCACGTATGCCTTCATTAACGCTGGTTTCGTATGCTGTGGGTTTTAATCTGGGATTTTAACTCAGCCTGATTTGAGCGCTGAGTTAAGGATATGTTTAATACATACCCGTAATTTTATGGGTTGTTATTGGATAGTGTATTTATTGATTATATTTTACAGAGGATGTGATTGTGTCGACTAATGGACTTCGTAGCTTATGTACTGTTTTGTTAATTATGACTTTTTTCTGGATACTGGTTGTTAGTGGGATGGTTATGCTATTTTAAATAATAGCTTATCGTTTAATCACCTGAGTTTATTCTGCATCAGATGAATATATGAGCAATAAACGAATGGCTTAGCTGTAAGTAATTCGTGCTATCGCCAATGCCAATCTTTGTAAATAGGTCAGTATATAAATACTGGCCTATTTTATAAACTGATATACAATTGTGCTGACATTTTCTTGCGGATTGTTATATGAAAAAGTACCAGCAGCTGGCGCAGCAGATTACCGAACAGATTGGCCTTGGGGTGTGGTTACCCGGCGACCGGCTGCCCTCACTGCGGGAACAGGTGGTCAGCAGCGGGATGAGTTTCATGACCGTCAGCCACGCCTACCAGCTGCTGGAAAGCCAGGGCCGGATCATTGCCCGCCCGCAGTCCGGCTATTATGTCGCGCCGCAGCCGATCAAACAGCGTCAGCCTGAGCCGCCCGCCCAGGTGACGCGCGATGAGTCCGTTGATATCAATACCTACATCTTCGAGGTGCTGCAGGCCAGCCGTCAGGCGTCCATGCTGCCCTTTGCCTCCGCTTTTCCCGATCCGCGCCTGTTTCCGCTGCCGCAGCTTAACCGCTCTCTGGCGCAGGTCAGCAAAACCGCCACCGCCATGAGCGTGATTGAAAACCTGCCGCCGGGGAATGATGAACTCCGCCATGCCATTGCCCGCCGCTACGCGCTGCAGGGAATGAATATCTCGCCGGATGAAATCGTCATCACCGCCGGAGCGCTGGAGGCGTTGAACCTTAGCCTGCAGGCCGTTACTGAACCGGGCGATTGGGTCGTTGTGGAAAACCCCTGCTTCTACGGGGCGCTGCAGGCGCTGGAGAGGCTGCGCCTGAAGGCGCTGTCGGTGGCGACCGATGTCAAAGAGGGCATTGACCTCGACGCGCTGGAGCAGGCGTTGCAGAATTACCCGGTTAAAGCCTGCTGGCTGATGACCAACGGGCAAAATCCGCTCGGCTTTACCCTCAGCGCGGAGAAAAAAACGCAGCTGGTCGCGCTGCTGGCGCGCTACAAGGTGATGCTGATTGAAGATGATGTCTACAGCGAGCTCTATTTCGGCCGCGAGAAACCGCTGCCGGCAAAGTACTGGGATCGCGACGATATGACGCTGCACTGCAGCTCTTTTTCCAAGTGCCTGGTGCCCGGGTTCCGCATTGGTTGGGTGGCGGCGGGCAGGCACGCCCGACGCATTCAGCAGCTACAGCTGATGAGCACGCTCTCAACCAGTTCACCCATGCAGCTGGCGCTGGTGGATTACCTCTCGACCAAGCGCTATGACGCCCATTTGCGGCGTTTGCGCCGCCAGCTTGCCGAGCGCAAGCAGCTGGCCTGGCAGGCGCTGCTGCGCCATCTGCCCGCTGAGGTGAAAATCCATCATAGCGACAGCGGCTATTTTCTCTGGCTTGAGCTCCCCGCCGGGAGCGACGCGGGGGAGCTGAGCGCCCGCGCGCTGGCGTATAATATCAGCATTGCGCCGGGGAAAATGTTTTCCACCTCCGCCAGCTGGACCGCATTTTTTCGCTTTAATACCGCGTGGGGCTGGGGCGAAAGAGAGGAGCAGGGGGTTAAGCGGCTGGGCGAACTGATTCGCGAGATGCTGGCGTAGCTGGGATGGCGGTCCGCTTGCCCGGGCAGGGGAAGTTTATTGGCGCCCGGGCAAGCGCAGAATATCCCTGACCGGTCCGGCCGCCACCCGGCAAAAAACCGCGGCGGCAGAGAAAACGGTTTTTTCATTTATCCGGGGTTTTGTTTATATCCAGCGGTTATCACTTTCCTTAAAAATATGCCGCTGACGCAGGCTGAATATCATGCCCGTTATTATTGTTTCGCGGTAAACCATATGAAATTTGCATAGTCATATTAACTCGCTAACCGCTTGTCTATAATCCGCAAAGTCAGCCCGTGTCGCACGTTTTGTGCGTAATGCGCCCCTTGTCACAACCTGAATAAATTTCCCCGGGAGGCCATAGCGCGCCGTCTACTGTTATTAAGGGAGATATTTTTACGGCATGGCTGCCGCTCATTTTCTTGTGACAGGAGTAAGACCCGATGAGCAAAAAAATTGCCCGTGGCAGCCTTTGCGTGCTGGGTATGGTTTGCCTGACGGCGCAGGCCGCCGAGCCGCCGACATCTCTCGATAAAGGCGAAGGCCGTCTCGATATTATCGCCTGGCCGGGATATATCGAACGGGGACAGACCGATAAAAGCTACGACTGGGTAACCCAGTTTGAAAAAGAATCCGGCTGTCAGGTCAACGTCAAAACCGCCGCCACGTCCGACGAGATGGTCAGCCTGATGGCGAAAGGCGGTTATGACCTGGTCACCGCGTCCGGCGACGCCTCGCTGCGCCTGATTATGGGCAAGCGCGTGCAGCCGATTGACACCGCGCTGATCGCTAACTGGAAGTCCCTCGACCCGCGCGTGGAAAAAGGCGCGTGGTTCAACGTCAACGGTAAGGTTTACGGCACTCCCTACCAGTGGGGGCCGAACCTGCTAATGTACAACACGAAAACCTTCCCGACGCCGCCGGACAGCTGGAGCGTGGTGTTCGTCAAACAAAACCTGCCGGACGGTAAAACCAACCTGGGCCGCGTGCAGGCCTATGACGGGCCGATTTATATTGCCGATGCCGCGCTGTTCGTCAAAGCCACCCAGCCGCAGCTGGGCATCAGTGATCCCTATCAGCTTACCGAAGCGCAATATCAGGCGGTACTCAAGGTGCTGCGCGATCAGCACGCCCTGATTCATCGCTACTGGCACGATACCACCGTACAGATGAGCGATTTTAAAAACGAAGGCGTCGTGGCCTCCAGCGCCTGGCCCTATCAGGCCAACGGTCTGAAGGCGGAAGGTCAGCCGATTGCGACCGTTTTCCCGAAAGAGGGCGTCACCGGCTGGGCGGATACCACTATGCTGCATAGCGACGCGAAACACCCGGTCTGCGCCTATAAATGGATGAACTGGTCGCTGACGCCGAAAGTGCAGGGGGATGTCGCGGCCTGGTTTGGTTCGCTACCGGTGGTACCCGAGGGGTGCAAAGCCAGCGCGCTGCTGGGGGGCAAAGGCTGCGAGACCAATGGTTACAACGAATTTGCCAAAATCGCGTTCTGGAAAACGCCGGTAGCGGAAGGCGGGAAATTTGTTCCCTATAGCCGCTGGACCCAGGATTACATTGCGATTATGGGCGGTCGTTAAGTCGCCGGAGGCGAAGAACATGCACGCGGTAGAGTTCGATAATGTTTCGCGGCTGTACGGCGACGTGCGGGCGGTGGACGGCGTCAGCATCGCCATTCGCGATGGCGAATTTTTCTCCATGCTGGGGCCCTCCGGCTCCGGCAAAACCACCTGCCTGCGCCTGATTGCCGGGTTTGAACAGCTTTCGGGCGGCGCCATTCGCATTTTTGGTAAAGCGGCCAGCGAACTGCCGCCGTGGCAGCGCGACGTGAATACGGTGTTCCAGGATTACGCGCTGTTTCCTCATATGTCGGTCCTCGATAACGTCGCCTACGGGCTGATGGTCAAAGGCGTCGGTAAGAAAGCGCGGCATGCCCGCGCGCTGGAGGCGCTGGAGAAGGTCGCGCTCGCGTTTGTCCACGCGCGCAGGCCATCGCAGCTTTCCGGCGGCCAGCGCCAGCGGGTGGCGATCGCCCGCGCGCTGGTGAATCAGCCGCGCGTCCTGCTGCTGGATGAGCCGCTCGGGGCGCTGGATTTAAAACTGCGTGAACAGATGCAGCTGGAGCTAAAGAAACTGCAGCAGGCGCTGGGCATTACCTTTATTTTTGTGACCCACGATCAGGGCGAAGCCCTGTCGATGTCCGATCGCGTGGCGGTGTTTAATAATGGGCGAATCGAACAGGTTGATGCGCCCCAGGACCTCTATTTGCGGCCTAAAACGGCGTTTGTGGCCGGCTTTGTCGGCACCGCCAACGTATTCAGCAGCGAGCAGGCGCACAAGCTGTGCGCGATGGCGGGAACGTGGTCGCTGCGCCCGGAACATATCCGGCTGAACGTTGCCGGGGAGATCCAGACGGAGGGCGTTGTGCAGGCGGTGCAGTATCAGGGGGCCGCGACCCGCGTCGAACTCAAGCTGGCGAATGGCGAGAAGCTGTTGGTGAGCCAGGCGAATAGTGATGGTCATGCCGCGCTAAACGCGCCGCCGGTAGGGCAAACGGTGCTGGCTTCGTGGTCGCGAGCGGCGATGGTGCCGCTGGAGAGCGGAGGCTGATATGACGATGGCGATTCCGTCCGCCACCACCGGGCGCGTATCCGCGCTGTTCTGGCGTAAACCCTCGCTGGCCCTGTTTTTGCTTCTGCTTGGCCCGCTCATGTGGTTTGGCATTGTCTATCTGGGATCGTTGCTGACTCTGCTATGGCAAAGCTTTTACACCTTCGACGATTTCACCATGTCGGTCACTCACGACCTGACGCTGGCCAATCTGCAGGCGCTGTTTAACCCGGCGAACTACGACATCATTATCCGTACCCTGACGATGGCGCTGTCGGTGACCGTCGCCAGCGCGATTCTGGCCTTGCCTATGGCCTGGTACATGGCCCGCTATACCCGGGGCAAGATGAAGGCGTTTTTCTACATCGCCGTGATGCTGCCGATGTGGGCAAGCTATATCGTCAAAGCCTATGCATGGACGCTGCTGTTGGCGAAAGATGGCGTTGCGCAGTGGTTCCTGCGCCATCTTGGCCTGGAAAGCGTACTGAGCATGGTGCTGACGATTCCGGCGGTCGGCGGCAATACGTTATCGACGTCCGGACTGGGTCGCTTCCTGGTGTTCGTCTATATCTGGCTGCCGTTTATGATCCTGCCGGTGCAGGCCGCGCTGGAACGCCTGCCGCCATCATTGCTTCAGGCCTCCGCCGATCTGGGCGCTCGTCCGCGCCAGACCTTCCGCTACGTGGTGCTGCCGCTGGCGATTCCCGGCATTGCCGCAGGTTCGATTTTTACCTTCTCCCTGACGCTCGGCGATTTTATCGTACCGCAGCTGGTGGGGCCGCCGGGGTTCTTTATCGGCAATATGGTCTATTCCCAGCAGGGGGCGATTGGCAATATGCCCATGGCGGCGGCGTTTACCCTGGTGCCTATCGTGCTGATTGCCCTTTATCTGGCGTTTGTGAAACGTCTGGGAGCGTTTGATGCACTCTGAACGCGCACCGCTGCTCCTGAAAGTGGCAACCTGGGGAGGGGTGATCTTTCTCCATTTCCCGCTGCTGATTATCGCGCTCTATGCGTTTAATACCGAAGACGCCGCCTTCAGCTTTCCGCCACAGGGGTTGACGCTGCGCTGGTTTAGCGAGGCGGCGGGGCGCGGGGATATTATCGATTCCGTGACGTTGTCACTTAAAATTGCCGCGCTCTCCACCGCTATCGCTCTGCTACTTGGCACGCTGGCTGCAGGTGCGCTATGGCGCAGCACGTTTTTTGGCAAGAACGCCGTCTCGCTACTGCTGCTGTTGCCGATAGCACTGCCCGGCATCATCACCGGACTGGCGCTGCTCACTGCCTTCAAGGCCGTCAATCTGGAACCCGGGTTACTAACGATCGTCGTGGGGCATGCGACGTTCTGCGTCGTTGTGGTGTTTAACAACGTCATTGCCCGCTTTCGCCGGACCTCCTGGAGCCTGGTAGAGGCGTCGATGGACTTAGGCGCTACGGGCTGGCAAACCTTTCGCTATGTGGTGTTGCCCAATTTGGGCTCGGCGCTGCTGGCGGGAGGCATGCTGGCGTTTGCCCTGTCGTTTGATGAAATTATCGTCACCACGTTCACCGCCGGGCACGAGCGCACGCTGCCGCTCTGGCTGCTCAATCAGCTCGGACGCCCGCGCGATGTCCCGGTGACCAACGTGGTTGCGCTGCTGGTGATGCTGGTGACGATGATGCCGATTCTGGGGGCCTGGTGGCTCACCCGTGACGGCGACGTCAGCGCTGAAAACGGAAAGTAAAATATCGATACAGGATAATGCTATGCAAAATAACCTTTTAATTAACGGTAAGTTAGTGGCTGGAGAAGGCGAGACCGTGCCGGTGTTTAATCCCGCCACCGGTGAAGAGATCCTGTCGATTGCTGAGGCCACGGCGGCGCAGGTAGACGCTGCGGTTGAGGCCGCGGATCGGGCTTTTGTTAGCTGGAGTCAGACCACGCCGAAGTTCCGCGCCGAATGTCTGTTGTCGCTGGCGGACGTGATTACTGAACATGCGCAGGCGCTGGCTGAGCTTGAATCGCTCAACTGCGGTAAGCCGCTGCACTGCGTGGTCAACGATGAGCTACCGGCGGTCGCCGATGTCTTCCGCTTCTTTGCCGGCGCGGCCCGCTGTCTGCCGGGCATGGCGGCGGGTGAGTATCTCGAAGGCCACACCTCCATGATTCGCCGCGACCCGGTTGGCGTGGTGGCCTCCATCGCGCCCTGGAACTACCCGCTGATGATGGCGGCATGGAAGCTGGCCCCGGCGCTGGCGGCAGGCAACTGCGTGGTGATCAAACCCTCGGAGATCACCCCTTTAACGGCACTCAAGCTGGGTGAGCTGGCAAAAGACGTTTTCCCGGCCGGGGTGCTTAACGTGCTGTTTGGCCGCGGTGCAACGGTCGGCGATCCGCTGACCGCTCACGCGAAGGTCCGCATGGTGTCGTTGACCGGTTCGATCGCCACCGGCGCGCATATCATCGGCCATACCGCATCGTCGATTAAACGTACGCATATGGAACTGGGCGGGAAAGCGCCGGTTATCGTCTTTGATGACGCGGATATCGACGCGGTGGTGGAGGGCGTACGGACCTTTGGTTTCTATAACGCAGGCCAGGACTGTACCGCCGCCTGCCGGATTTACGCCCAGGCCGGAATTTATGACCAGCTGGTGGAAAAACTCGGCGCCGCGGTCGCCAGCCTGAAGATGGGCCCGCCGGAAGACGAAACGACCGAGCTGGGGCCGCTGAGCTCGCAGGCGCATCTGGACAGAGTCTGCGCCGCCGTCGATGCCGCCCGCGCGCTAGCGCATATTCAGGTGGTCACCGGCGGCAGCAAAGCGCCAGGCAACGGTTACTACTATCAGCCGACGCTGCTGGCGGGAGCGAAGCAGGAAGATGCGATTGTCCAGCGCGAGGTCTTCGGCCCGGTGGTCAGTATTACCTCATTTCATGACGAAGAGCAGGCGCTGAGCTGGGCCAACGATTCGCAGTATGGTCTGGCTTCGTCGGTCTGGACCAGGGACGTCGGCAGGGCGCATCGCCTGAGCGCGCGTCTGCAGTATGGCTGCACCTGGGTTAACACCCATTTCATGCTGGTGAGCGAAATGCCGCACGGCGGGCAGAAGCTTTCGGGCTACGGCAAGGATATGTCGATGTACGGTCTGGAGGATTACACCACGATCCGGCACGTCATGATTAAGCACGGATAGGACGCGTCGGTGATAATCGCCAAGCGGACAGATTACCCTGCTAATAGTTAGTCATAGCAAAAAAAGCTAAAACGGAAGCGCTGGTTTATGAGAATATTCTCATGCCCCTTCAAGAGCTAAGCCATAATGAGTGCCGGAGATAAGCGCCGGATGGGGCTGGTATCCCCCAGGGTGCAGGATGCACCCTTAACGGGACACTGCAACGATTGATAATGATTCGTAAGCCCCTGCATGATATGCAGGGGCTTTTTGTTGTACGGTCGCTGCGGGTTTGTTACTGCGAGTGCGCCTGATATCGTAGCGTCATCAATTTATTACGTATCAGGTCATCTGGTTTTTCGAAAATGATTATCAGACTAACGTTTTGTTTTTTTGCTCGGTAAATTCGCCTGGCGACGTTCGCGAACATAGGAAAAAAGATTATAAATTGCAGCAATGAGTAAAATAAGCGCCACAATGAGAAGGGCGATTCCTGACATGTACCACCTCAAAAATAAATGAGTAAAAAACAAGCTTCACATAACTTGTGATTATGAATGTATGATTTTGTGCTAAATAACGCAAATGATATTTCTTATCATTTAAAACCTGGTGGGGATGTCTTGCTGTTTGCTTTCTTTGTAATCTATTGATATATAGATTATTTCTAATTATAGATTCATTCTACTGCAATCCTAGCTGCCCTGGAACCTGCTAATAATGATGATCGCATACCGGCATCGCGTCCAGGCGAGTATAAAGAACAGTAAACAATTCCCCACCGGTATGAAAAGCGCCTTTGTTTTTAACTGTACCATTAAGCGCTGATGGTCGTGCCGGGATGATATTGAGACCCGGCATTAACCCTATTAATAATCATGTTATTGATCGCGGCAGATGAAATTATTATGCCTGCGACCGGCAATATAAATCCGGTGATATTTATTCGCGCGCGATAATCTTTAGATTCTGCGTGATTGTAATATTTATGTTAAATATTACGCATATCCAGGATGTGGATAAGAGAAAGGACGCAGGTTTGACTTTCTATAGCCGCTCATGCGAACATTCGGCGCAATTTGTTGCTTCGAAGTTGATATTGTTTTGAAAAAAATAGCGTGTTTCCTTTTTGTGGCCTGCGCCACGGCGATGCTTTACGGGAATTTTCCGGCCAAACAGATTATGGGCTGTGAAGAGCAGGGCGTCGCGGAACCGGTCTGCATGGCGGCCGCATGGGATAGTGAAAAAGTCGATCTTTTGCCGGCCTGGAATCCCGACGTCCAGAAGCTGATTACCGCGCAAAAGACCCTGTCTGCTGCGGAACCGGGGTCTTTCAAATCGTAAAAAAGCAGCCTTCACGGGCTGCTTTTTTAGGTTTCATTGCTGAGTAAAATCGCTAAAACCAACCAAAACGAACGGATAACAGGCCGATAAGCGCAAGTGCCGCGCCGACATTTATCAGAAGGACGGTTTTGCTGGAAACATCCATAACGCCACCTTTATAAATAAGCCTCTACATTTATAGTACGAGCTCAAAGTTTGCGCTATCGGACAAAGACGAATCGGGCGTTTTTCTGAAATTAACCCTGTTACCTGTTTTAAAATACCATAATCTCTGACGCACTCTGGGGGTGCGAAAAGGCATCGCGGTCGGCGAAAATGCCAGTCAGGGAAGGAAGAAGAAAAATGACGTTATACCAGAAAATGCTGATTTTTTACGGAGTTATGGGCTTCATCTGCGCGGTAATCAGCTGGTTCTTAACGAAAGAGAGCCGCTGGATCCGCCTGCTGGCGGCGCTGTTGATTGGTGCGACATGGCCGTTCAGTTTTCCCATGGCGCTGCTGGTCTCCCTGTTTTGAAGGAAAAATCGATGGCTCACTCTTGGTTATGACTGTATAAAAAAACAGTCATCACTCACGGAGCCTTTTCGATGCTTAGTTTTTACTCTTCACAGGCTGGCGCTATAGTGCGCTGGCTCGACCTGCCCGGTCGCGGCGACCCTGTTGTTTTTATCCACGGCCTGGGCTGCGCCTCGACCTATGACTATCCGCGCGTTGCCGCCGACCCGGCGCTGGCCGGGCGGCGAATGATTCTTGTCGATTTACCCGGTTTCGGCTACAGCGATAAACCCGAGTCCTTCGGCTACCGTATTGGCGATCAGGCCGGGGTGGTGGTTGAGCTGCTGGACCGCTTAGGGCTTGAGCGCTGCTATCTTTATGGCCACAGCATGGGGGGCAGCGTCGCGATTGAAGCGGCCGAGCGGCTCGCCGGACGGGTGCGGGCGCTGCTGGTGGCCGAGCTTAATCTCTATCCCGGGGGCGGCATGTACAGCAGACGTATCGCCGAACAAACTGAAGAACGCTTTATTGCTCGCGGCTACGCCGACATGCTGTCCGCCGACGCTTCGCCCTGGGCCGGCTGTCTGCAAAACAGCGCCCCCTGGGCGGTATGGCGCGGCGCGACCAGCCTGGTGAAGGGCGTTAATCCCTCCTGGTTTAGCCGCTTTATCCACTTATCCTGTCCTAAGGCTCTGATATACGGTGAAGATTCGCTACCGGCCCGGGAAGCGACGGATAGCGAAGCCGCCGGGATCCCGCTGCTGGTGATACCCCAGGCCGGGCACTCAATGGCGTGGGAAAACCCATCGGCGCTGGCCCGTACGCTGGCCGATTTTTACTCCACCATAGAGGCAGAAGCCTGATTCGTGATCGCCGCATATAAAAAGAAACTATATTTCATTTATTTTGATATATGGTTTCTTTTATTCATGGCGAGCGTGAAATGCGAAAAATCACTATCCTGGGTATCTCGGCTTTACTCTTTACACCGCTGCTTCTGCAAGGGTGCGCGACGCAAACTCCGCGCGGGACGACCTCCCGTCCGCAGCTTACTGCGGCAGAAGCGGCAACCTTCACCATTGAGCGCTATTTTGCGCAAGGCGGCGCGTTAAGTGCCCCCGATGGCCCCTGGTCGCCATCGCCAGTTCACCTCCCGCAAACCGAGAGTGCGTGGCGCGTGGCGCCGTCGGGAGCGCCGTTCACCCGCATTCAGCAGGCGGTTAACGCGGCAATAGACCAGCATGGGGCGCAGGAGGCGCGCATCTATATCCGCATCGAACCGGGCATCTATCGGGAGACGGTCTATATCCCTGAAGGCGCGCCGCCGATAACCCTCTACGGCGCCGGAGATAGTCCTGAAGAGGTGAGAATTGAGCTGGCAATAGACTCGCAGCTCTCGGTAGCGCGCTATCGCCAGCGGGTAAATAGCCAACAGCAATACCGCGAAGGCGATCCGGCATGGTATCAGTATGCGCTGTGCGCCGGGCGAACCAGCAAGACGATAGGCACCAACTGCGCGGCGGTGGTCTGGTCGCAAAGTGCGGATTTTCAGCTGCTGAATCTCAGCGTAGCCAATAGCCTGCTGGATACCGTCGACGGTGGGACGCATCAGGGCGTGGCGCTGCGGACGGACGGCGATCGCGTGCAGCTGGAGAACGTCCGCCTGCTCGGACGTCAGGACACGCTCTACGTAAATACCAGCAATCGGCGCAATGAGGCGGTAACCGACCGTATCAGCCGGGTATACGTGAAAGACAGCTACGTCGAAGGGGATGTGGACTACGTCTTTGGCCGGGCGAACGCCGTTTTTGATAACGTCCATTTTCACACCGTCTCAACGCGCCGCTCGCCCGAGGCATACGTGCTTGCGCCGAATACGTTGCCGGATAATCCATACGGCTTTCTGGTGAAGAATAGCCGCTTTACCGGTGACGGCGGCTATCAGGGCAACTTCAAGGCGAAGCTGGGCCGCGCCTGGGATCAGGGGGCGGGGAAGACCGGTTATTTAGCGGGTAAAACCGCTAACGGGCAGGTGCTTATTGCCAACAGTACTATCGATCAAAGCTACGATCGGCTTTCCCCCTGGGGCGCTGCGGCCACCACCGCCCGGCCGTTCCGCGGCAACACTTCCGCAGAACGGCAGCTTGATGATCTTGCCTTCAATCGCCTGTGGGAATTCAATAACCGCTGGCAGCCCTGAGGCTTAAAACGGGAGCTCGCGCGGGACCGTTTGCAGCGTTATCCAGCGTAGCTCGGTAAACTCGGCAATTCCCGCGCGTCCGCCAAAGCGGCCGTAGCCTGACGATTTGCAGCCGCCAAACGGCATTTGCGCTTCGTCGTGTACGGTGGGGCCGTTGATGTGGCAAATGCCGGTTTGCAGATTTTGCGCCAGGTTCCACGCCCTGGCGCTGTCCCGGCTGTATATCGCCGACGAGAGGCCATATTCGCTTTCATTGGCGACGGCCAGCGCTTCGGCTTCGTCCTTAACGCGAATAATCGATTTCACCGGACCGAACGACTCTTCATGCCAGATGCGCATTTCCCGGGTGACGCCATCAAGCAGGGTGGCGCGCATTTGCGTCGAATCGGATAGGCCGCCGGCCAGCAGGCGCGCCCCCTTCGCCAGCGCGTCCTCTATCAAGGCATTGCAGCGGGTGACGGTCTTCATGTCCACCACCGGGCCGAGCAGGCTGGCGGGCAGGGCGGCGGCGCGTCTGGCCAGCTGCGCCACAAACGCTTCCGCGACGGTCGCGTCAACGATGATGCGCTCGGTGGACATGCAGATTTGTCCGGCGTTGGCGAATGCGCCAAAAATTGCGCCTGCGGCGGCCTGTTCGAGATCGGCGTCATCCAGCACCAGCAGCGGCGCTTTGCCGCCGAGTTCCAGCACCGCGGGTTTCAGATGTTCGCCGCAGGTGCGGGCGATTATCCGTCCCACCGGCGTGGAGCCGGTGAAATTGATGCGGCGTACGGCGGGGTGGGCAATCAGTAACTCCACCAGCGCAGGCGCGTCGGCGGGGGCGCAGGTCAGATAATTGACCACGCCCGCGGGAAAGCCTGCCGCCGCCAGGGCATCGATAATCAGCCCCTGGGTCGCCGGTGAAAGCTCCGCGCCTTTGAGGATAACCGTATTTCCGCAGGCCAGCGGCGTGGCGATAGCGCGGGTCGCGAGGATTAATGGCGCGTTCCACGGCGCCATGCCAAGCACCACGCCTGCACCCTGGCGGATGCCCAACGCCAGGTTTCCCGGCACGTTGGAAGGGATCACCTGGCCCTCAATTTGCGTGGTCAGGGCGGCGGCTTCGCGCAGGATATCGGCGGCCAGATGAACGTTAAAACCGGCCCAGTGCGCGGTGGCTCCCGTTTCCGCCGCCATCGCGGCGATAAATTTCGCCTCACGGCGCAGCATCTCTTCCGCGGCCTCCAGCAGGAGGCGTCGGCGCTCGGCGGGTACGGTATCGCGCCACTGCGGGAACGCCGCGCCGGCGGCAGCGGCGCAGCGGCGGGCATCCGCCAGGCTGGCGGCGCTGGCAACGGAGGCGCGTTCGTGCGTGAGCGGATTATCGCGGGTAAAGGTGGCATGACCTTCAGCATCATGCCACTGGCCGTTGGTGTACAGATTGCAGGTTATTGTCATTATTGGCTTCTCCTGGCGTTACGATTTGCCGAGTGTATCGGGTTGCGCCGCCGCGCGGTGGCGGTCGGGCGGTTATCGCCCGCTTTTTTCGTAACTTTGCGCAGGGTTCACATTTATGAAGAAGTTCGATGACGCCAATTGAGAGGATGTTGAATTTATCGTCGAAAACGCGGTTTTTAGCATAACCTGATAGCAATTGATTATTTGCCGGTTGAATTCTCCTGTGCTGTTATTAAAGGACTTATAACAAATTCATAAGGCTTATAACCATGTCTACAGGGAAAACGTTTCTTGCGCTGGCGTTGAGCGCGCTACTGCCGGCGGCAGGCGCCTGGGCGGCGGGCAACGATACGCTGGTCTATTGTTCCGAAGCTTCGCCGGAATCTTTCAACCCGCAGATTGCCAGCTCGGGCCCATCTTTCGTCGCCAGTTCCCAGGTGCTTTATAACCGCCTGATAAACTTTGACCCGGTCAAAAATACGCCGATTCCCTCGCTGGCCACCGAATGGCGCGTCTCCCCGGACGGTAAAACCTGGACTTTCACCCTGCGTAAGGGCGTGCAGTTCAACAGCAACAAATACTTCAAGCCGACCCGTGATTTCAACGCCGATGACGTGCTGTTCTCGGTGCTGCGGCAGAAAGATGCCAACCATCCGTACCATAATGTTTCCCAGGGACATTACGAATACTTCCACGACGTTGGGCTGGATAAGCTGATCAAAGACGTCAAAAAAATCGATGATTATCACGTGCAGTTTGTGCTGAACGAGCCGAACGCGGCGTTCCTCGCCGACTGGGGAATGGATTTTGCGTCGATTCTGTCTGCCGAATATGCCGATGCGATGCTGAAAAAAGGCACCCCGGAGTATGTCGATACCTGGCCTATTGGTACCGGACCCTACGCGCTGCAGCAATATAAAGCGGATTCGCTGATCCGCTATGTCGCCAACCCGCACTACTGGGACGGTGACGTGCCGACCAAACACCTGATTTTCTCGATCACACCGAACGTTGAGACGCGGCTTGCGAAGCTGCAAACCAATGAATGCCAGATTATCCCCGCGCCGTCGCCGGTACAGTTCCCGGTGATTAAGGGCAATAAAGATCTGGCGCTGCATGCGGTTGAGGCGCTCAACGTTGGCTATCTGGCCTTTAATACCGAGAAAAAGCCGTTTGATAACGTACTGGTGCGCCAGGCGCTGAACTACGCTACCGACAAGCAGGCAATCGTGAAAGCGGTCTTCCTGGACTCCGGCAGCGTCGCGAAATCGCCGATCCCCGCCAATATGCTGGGCTATAAGAAAGATCTGCCTGATTACGACTACGATCCGCAAAAAGCGAAAGATCTCCTTAAGCAGGCCGGGCTGGAAAAAGGGGCCGAGGTCACCCTGTGGTCGATGCCGGTGCAGCGCCCGTATAACCCCAATTCCCGGCGTATTGCCGAGATGATTCAAAATGACTGGAGCAAGGTTGGGATCAAAGCCAAAATCGTTACTTATGAATGGGGTGAATACCTCGCCGGCATGCGCAAAGGCGAGCACGACAGCGCGCTGTTTGGCTGGATGTCTGATAATGGCGATCCGGATAACTTCGCCGGCACCCTGTTAAGCTGCGATAACATTAAAACCGGCTCTAACGTTGCCCGCTGGTGCGATAAATCCTACGATGCGCTGGTGAAAAAGGCTATCCTGGTCAGCGACCCGCAGGCGCGCGCCGGACTCTACGCTCAGGCGCAGGAGATTTTTCAGCAGCAGGCCCCCTGGATCACCCTGGCGACCGGTAACACCTTCTACGCGACGCGCAGCAACGTGAGCGGCTACAGCGTGAGCCTGATGGGCAGCGATTTTTCCAAAGTTAAACTCAATTAAGCCGGAAGGAGAGAAGCATGTCGCATCTGGATGAGGTCGTCGCGCGCGTGGACGCCGCGATTGCCGAAAGCGTTATTAGCCATATGAATGAACTGCTGATCGCGCTGAGCGATGACGCGGGGCTGGGGCGGGAAGAGCGCTACGTTCAGCAGCAGCGTTTGCGTAACGCCATCGCCCACCACGGCCGCCAGCAGCACGAGGAGCAGGAAGCTCGCCGGGAGCAGCTGACCCGCGGCGGCGAGATTCACTAGTTACGCCACTAGAACTGGCGCCTGGCCACCAGCCAGGCGCCGATAACCAGCATCACCGCCCCGCAGAGCGGGCCAACCAGCGCGCGTAGCGGGACGTGGTGCGCGCGAATCAGATCTATCACTAAGCCCCCAACCAGCTGGCTGGCAATCAATACCGCAATCGTGGTTGCCGCCCCGACGTTCTGATAGCCGCTGATGCTGGCAAAGACAAAGAACGAGCCCAGCAGACCGGGAATGAGCGTCCACCACTTTACGCTGACCGCCAGCTCCTGAAACCCCGCCGCGCCGTGCTTAAGCAGCAGTATTGTCACAAAAATCACGATGCCGACCAGCGAGTTAAGCAGCATGGCGATCAGGATGGTCGATGCGGACTGGGTAATGCGCACCATCAGCGTGTTTTGCAGCACCAGCCCGACGCCAGCGGCGATTAAACAGGCCAGGGTCAGCGTTTGATTCATGCGCTGCCGTCCGGATCGCGGCGATCGTCAAGCTGCAGCTGCATAAAGGTCAGATCCAGCCAGCGGCCAAATTTCGTGCCGACCTGCGGCATCTGCCCGGTGGTGATAAAGCCCAGCGTTTCATGCAGATGCAATGAAGCCTCGTTTTGCGCTTCAATGCCGGCGACCATGACGTGTTTATTCAGCCGTTTCGCCTCGGCGATAAGGGCGACGAGCAGGCTGCGGCCCAGCCCTTTCCCCTGATGATCGGGGTGGACATAGACGGAATGTTCGACGGTGTGGCGAAAGCCGTCAAAGGCGCGCCAGTCGCCGAAGGAGGAGTAACCGGTAATCACCCCGTTTTCTTCGCTCACCAGCACGGGATAACCGGCTATCTGCCGGGCTTCGAACCAGGCAATACGGTTGTCGGTATCGACGGTTTTGTCGTTCCAGATGGCGGCAGTATGGACGACCGCATGGTTGTAGATTTCAGCGATTGCCGCGCAATCGTCTTTGCTGGCATGGCGGATGCTCATGGTAACCCTCAGGCTTGTACACTATAGTAGTACGATATTATTACAATAATGTACGCAAGGCTGTCATCTGTTTTAGCCATAAATTTTTCCTCTGGCCGGCCGGGTCCGTTGTGTGCGATGACTGCGCGACCCTGGCTTGCCTTCGCAGAAACATCATTCGTATTTATATTTCATGATTGGAGGATTTATTAAATATATTACTGTTAATCTGCCGTCATATTTTACATTTTTATTTACCGGATTTGGATTTTCCTGACATGCAGAAAAGAAATTACTTTTATCATAACTCCTTGATTATATTGGTGATGATGTAAATCATTGTGATGGCAGTCCGCTTTTTATTTTCACCCAATAGAACTAGTCTAACCCCTGAAGATATATTTCGGTTAAGCAGAGTGCATGTCGAGAAGTTATTCAATGTGGCTCTGTTGGATTTTATATAACGATATTCTGTTTACACTATTATGCGTATTTATACGCAGGGAATGATTTTGCTAACAAGGGTGAAGCAATGGCGCGTACACAAAATATGAAGAAATTAATGCCGTCAATATTGGCAATGGCCATGGGGGCTATATTGGGCAATTCCGCTATGGCGGCTGAAACCACCGCGCTACAGGCAGCACCGGCTTATACCGCGACGCAGACTAAAGGGGAGACGCTGTGGAGCAATGACGATACGGCAATTGGTATTTTAGGATCCGTACGTTTAATGGCCAAAACGGACTCTAATCATACTCAGGAACATAATATACAGAATAATGACTCGCGGCTGGGGGTTGCCGTGCGGCATAATTTTGACCTGAACGGCCTGAGTAATTATGCCGTCGGTTATTATGAGACCGGCGTTCATGGTTTAGATTCCGCCACCGATGACCAGGGCAATGATGTTTATACCCGGCAGGCTTATGCCGGTATTGGCAATGACCGCTATGGCGTGGTGACCTTCGGCAAACAGTATGCTCCCACGGACTGGGGGCTGGGTATTGATACGACTTATGCCTGGGGCGGTAAAGCGAAACATGATACCGCCGGAATGTCGACGGATATTATTAATTCCGCGGCAATCTATTATTACAATGATAAAAATATGACGATTGGCGTCATGGGGCAAGGCAATGACAACGTCGACAGCATCGGCTTTGCGGCCTACGGCGATGGGCCGAACCTGCATGATGCTTACCGCGATGGTTCAGCCACCGTTCACGGCGGCGCCGCGGTTGCCGCGCAGTACCGTTGGGATAACGGCTTCTCCGTCTCCAGCGCGGTGGCGTATAACAATTACACGGTAAATAGCGGGTCAGTCAGCGGCTGCCAGAATTTTGGCCCGAATGGCCACTGTTTTAATTACACCGATAATAACGGCGATGCCTATGACGGCAATACTTATAGCATGGGCATGAACGCGAAATATACGACAAGCGTTGGCGATCATGCCTGGTATAACGGCGCGGAAGTGACTTATTACCTCAATAAAGTGAATGATGTTACAGCGGCGACCAGCGGCCATTACGAACATAATAACCAGCAGGGGGATGACCAGGAAACGGTTCTCGGTCTGGAATATGACTCGCAATTTAAAATCACCCCGGCCTGGAGCGTCTACGTTGATTTTAACTGGTCGCAGGGCGGCGATGCGATGGAGGGACAGCACTTCCAGTCGACGGTATTGGGTACCGATTACTGGCTGGGGAAAAACGCGGTGACTTATCTTGAATACGGCTACGAAAAAGCCTGGGGCAACGATAATGAAGCGTGGAATATTGACGACAATCTCGGCGCAGTGGGGCTGCGCGTCTTTATCTGACGGGCATTTTCTTTTCATTTATGGTCTTGAGGGTGCTTTAGTTTACGGATTGCATCCTTTTCTGCCTTGCCCGGCGGTGTATTACGCCGGGCCTTTTCACGATAATCGCCGCTATCGGCGTCTGGTTGTAGAAACAGTAGGGCTACACTATAGTGTCACGTTATGAATACTATAGAAGACAACCTCAACCAGCGCATCAGCGCACGCATCCGAATCGAGCGGGAATCCCGCGGCTGGTCGCTCAGCGAACTCGCCGAGCGGGCTGGGGCGTCGCGGGCGATGATCCACAAGATCGAGCGCGGCGAAAGCAGCCCGACGGCGTCGATGCTTGGACGACTTTCCGGCGCCTTCGGCATTAGCATGTCGACGCTGATCGCCAGGGCGGAGATGCAGGAAGGCAAGCTGCTGCGTTTTGCTCATCAGCCGGTGTGGCACGATCCGCAGAGCCACTATCTTCGGCGTCACGTTTCCCCGCGTAGCGACCTGCCTATCGATCTGGTGCAGGTGGAACTTCCGGCTGGCAGCGACGTTCCTATGCCCGCGTCATCCTATGCGCTGGCCCGGCAGCTCATCTGGCTACAGCAGGGCGAACTGGTCTTTCTCGAAGGCAACGCGCGCCACGAAATGCAGGCGGGGGATTGCCTGGAGCTCGGGCCGCCGAACGACTGCCGCTTTATTAATGAAACCACGCAGCCCTGCATCTATCTGGTGGTCCGGCTCAATCAATCTGCCTCATAATGTCAATGCGCGTTGCCGGGAAAGCAGCTAGCCTCAATACAGACTTGTCAAAAGAGGAGTTTGTTATGGCTTTCAATCCGCAACGCCACCGCCGCTGGCTGCTGGCATCCCGTCCGCACGGCGAGCCGACCGGGGAAAACTTCCGCCTGGAAGAGGGTGAGGTCGCTTCTCCCGGGCCGGGACAGCTACTGCTGCGCACCGTCTTTCTGTCTTTAGATCCCTATATGCGCGGGCGGATGAGCGACGCGCCTTCCTATTCGCCGCCGGTCGCCGTTGGCGCGGTGATGGTGGGCGGCACCGTGAGCCGCGTCGTGACATCGAACCATGATGATTATCAGCCCGGCGACTGGGTGCTGGGCTACGGCGGCTGGCAGGATTATGAACTCTCCGACGGCAGCGGGCTGGTGAAGTTAGGCGAGAGCCCGGAACACCCTTCCTGGGCGTTGGGGATCCTCGGCATGCCGGGCTTTACGGCCTATATGGGGCTGCTGGATATTGGTCAGCCGAAAGCGGGCGAAACGCTGGTGGTCGCCGCCGCCACCGGGCCGGTTGGCGCAACGGTCGGACAGATTGCGAAGCTGAAAGGCTGCCGTACGGTGGGCATCGCGGGCGGCAGCGAGAAGTGCCGCTATGCGGTAGAAACCCTCGGCTTCGACGCCTGCATCGATCACCGCGCGCCCGATTTCGCCGTCAAACTGCTTGAAGCCTGCCCGCAGGGGATCGATATCTACTATGAGAACGTCGGTGGGAAAGTGTTTGATGAAGTACTGCCGCTGCTGAACACCTCGGCCCGCGTGCCGGTTTGCGGCCTGGTCAGCGGCTACAATGCCACCGCGCTGCCCGACGGCCCGGATCGTTTACCGCTGCTGATGGCGACAATCCTCAAAAAACGCATCCGTATGCAGGGCTTTATTATCGGCCAGGATTACGGGCACCGGATTGCCGAGTTCCAGCAGGAGATGGGGCGCTGGGTGCAGGCAGGGAAAATCAAATACCGCGAGCAGGTGGTTGACGGCCTGGAGAACGCGCCGCAGGCGCTCATCGGTCTGCTGAAGGGCGAGAACTTCGGTAAAGTGGTGGTTCGCGTCTCTCCTGACGAGTAGCTTTTTCCCGGCAGGCATCGCGCCTGCCGTTTTTATGATGATTTACGCGTAAAACGCCAGCCGCTCCGCCAGCAGGTCAACAAACGCCTGGCGATCGACATCGAGCATCACCGTTGCGTTCGGCTTCCTGCCGGTCAGATTGTAGAAATCGACCACGGTCATTCCCTGGGTATATTTCCCCTGCGTTTCCACGCCGACCCAGCGTTCAACGGTGGTAAACATCTCCGGCTTCAGCAGCCAGGCAATGGTGCACGGGTCGTGCAGCGGCGCGCCGACAAAGCCCCATTTCTCATCCTTATGGTACTCAAGGAAGAAGTCGAGCAGTTCGGCGACGATGGTGGATATCGGGTTGCCAATGCGGCGGAAGCGCTCAATATCCTCAACGTGAATTTGCGCTTTATGGGTGACGTCTAACCCGGCCATCACCACCGGAATGCCGGACTGGAAAACGATCTCCGCCGCTTCCGGGTCGACGTAGATATTAAACTCGACCGCCGGCTGCCAGTTACCCAGCACCATCGCACCGCCCATTATCACGATGCGGGCAATTTTGGCATGCAGTTCAGGGTGGCTGTTGAGCAGCAGGGCGACGTTGGTTTGCGGGCCGGTTGCGACGATGGTGACCGGCTCGGCGCTGTCGCGCAGGGTTTTGGCCATCAGCTCGACGGCGGTGCACGTCTGGGCGGCAAAGCCCGGTTCCGGCAGCGCCGGACCGTCAAGACCGCTCTCGCCATGCACGTTATCGGCGATAATCAGCTCCCGCATCAACGGCTTGAGCGCGCCGCCGGCTACCGGAATATCCGGGCGCTTAAGCAGGGTGAGCATCCGCAGGACGTTGCGCAGGGTTTTGTCCGGGGTCTGATTTCCCGCGGAAGAGGTGACGGCTTTAACATTGAGTTCGGGTGAGGCGAGGGCAAGAACGAGGGCAATCGCGTCATCATGACCCGGATCGCAATCGATAATCACTGGCAGTGCCATAGCAGCTCCTTGTTGGCGTTATTTTGTGACAAGGGTAACGCCGTAAAGCGGTATAGACGAGGCTTAGCGCAGGATAGTGTGATGACGTGCACGATTGAGCGCCGATATCGCGCGACGCCTTGCCAATCTATCTGCCTGATCCTTGCGCAATCAGGGGGTAGCCATGCGGTGGCGCAAAAAGTCGCTTCTCGCGGAGGCCTATAATGATAAAACGACTCAACCATACAAATATTCATGGTTTGCTTTCCGCCAACGGATTCTTATTCTAAAGAAAACTTCAAGAGGTAACCGCAATGAAAGATGTTGTAGATAAATGCAGTACCAAAGGCTGCGCCATTGACGTGGGCTCGATTATTGATAATGAGGACTGCGTCTGGCGGGTAGAGAAAAGCTTCGCCAGCCGCGAAGAGGCCGAGTCCACCATCGCGGCCGTCCGCGAACGTGCCCTGGCCGCCGCGCCCGCCAGCGAGCCGCCGCAGGTCGACTATACCATCGTGGCCGCCGGCGATGAGGCAAAGCTTGAGGCTTCGATTGCCTTCTCCTGCCAGGCGGAAAAGATCATTTTCGAATTGTCGTTAAGAAACGTGATTTAACGCCATCGAGCATCCACGGCTAACCCTCAACAGGATCCTGCGAGCGATCCCGTTGAGGTCCCGCAATTAAGCGTTACTCAAACCGCCATGCCAGATTTAGACCGATACCGTAATTACGGCCCGGCGCCGGTTCGTAGTAGCGGCCGTTGGATTCGTTAACGATAACCGAGCCCGCGTAGCTGCGGTCGAACAGGTTATCGACGCGGCCAAACAGATCCATATCCATTTTGCCGTAGCTCCATTTATAGCCGGTCGTCAGGCCGACCACCGTCCAGGATGGGGCTTTGGCGGTATTCTCATCGTTAGCCATAATATCGCTCATATAGCGAATATCGCTGCCCGCGTACCAGCCTTTTTCGGGCTGGTAGCCAAAGGAGGCATAGCCCATGTTGCGGGCGATCCCCGGAATGCGATTGCCTTTACAGCTGGCATCATCACAGACGTTGGTACGATAGGTCGCATCCAGCCAGGTCCAGGCCGCTTTTAAACGCCAGCTCTCGCCGAACTGCTGATCCAGCCCCAGCTCCATCCCCTGGCGACGGGTTTTCCCGGCGTTTTTGTAGCTGGTACGCCCGCCGCTGCTGGCGTCGACGACAATCTCATTGTCGGTGTCGGTCTGGAACAGCGCGGCGGTCAACAGGCCGTTGCCGATACGCGCCTTGCTGCCAATTTCAACGGTTTCGTTGGCGGACGGCTGCAGGCCAAAGTTCAGCCCGCCCTGGTCGCCGGAGCGATAGGAAAGCTCATTAATGGTCGGCGTTTCGAAACCGCGGCCGGCGGAGACGTAGACGTTCCACGCGTCGGTTACCGCATATTTTAGCGATCCTGCCGGCAGCCATTTATGATAGCTGGCCTCGCCGCTGTCATCGCCGTTGCCCGGCGTAATGTAATAATCGTTGGAATCGAACCAAACCGAGCTGTAGCGCACGCCCGCGTCCAGAGAGAGTTTCTCGGTGAGCTGCCACTGGGTTTGCAGATAGGGATCGACGTTCCACATCAGGTTACGCTCGTTGCGGCGCAGGTCTCCCTTTTCACCGTACTGCGGCGCGCCGTTGCTCATAACAAAGTTTTCGTAACCTTTGCGGCGCTCGCTCATGGTTTCGTAATCAAGACCGGTGGTAAAGGTGACCGGCACCAGCAGCTCGCCGCGGTGGGTCCAGCGGGTATCAATCCCCTGGTAGTGACGCGTCAGGTCGATAACGCCGCCAGCATGGGTGGGTTTGAGCTGCGGCGCGCGAGGAATCGATTGATACTGGGTGGTCTCACGTTCGCCGGCGTACATCATCACGCTCAGATCGTCCTGCTCGCTCAGCTGTCGCTCGTAGCGTAAACCGGCCTGGGTCTGTTTGATGGTTTTGCGGGTATTGTACTCATCGCCTCTTGGCGACTGGCGCGGATTATTTTGCCATTCGTCGTAGCTCAGGCCGCCCGCGTCATTAGCTTTAATATCCACGCTGTTAAACAGCAGGGTCAGCTTACTGACGTCATTGATGCGCACGCCGAGCTTCGCGTTGGCGAGATTCTTACGCGCGCCGCTATGGTCGCGGGAGCCGTGGGTAGTGAAGCGGTTGGTGGAAACCACGTAGTCGACGTCGCCCGCGTGGCTGCCGTCGCCCACCGCGCCGGTCGCTTTCATACCGTAATGCCAGGTGCCAAAGCTGCCGTAGTAGCTGCTGGCTTCGATAGTGGGCGGCTGGCTTCCGGTCTGGCTGGTGGCGTTGATCACCCCGCCGGAGGAGTTACCGTACAGGGCGGAAAAAGGTCCGCGCAGCACCTCGAGCGAATCGAGGCTGCCAATATCAATATTCGAGGTTTGCCCCTGGCCATCGGGCATGGTGGCCGGGATACCGTCGACGTAAATACGCAGCCCGCGCACGCCGTAGGTGGAGCGGGACCCGAAGCCGCGAATCGAAAGCTGCAGATCCTGCGCGTAGTTCTGGCGGTTTTGCACCTGCAGTCCCGGTACCGCGCCCAGCGACTCGGAGAGGTTTACCCGCGGCGCGGCCTGGCGCATCTCATCGCCGTTAACCACGCTAACGGCGGCGGGGGTATCGAGTTCAGAAACCGCCGACGGCGCGGCGGTAACCACCATGGTCTGTTCAGCGGCGAGAGCGGTTGGCCCTGCGGATACCAGCGGCAAAAGCAGAGCGGGGAGCGCGGCGGCGCGCACGGAAAGGATTTTCATCAAAGTTACTCACAAAACGAACCAAACGGAACATATGTATATATGTTAGCTCTTTTGTAAATTTTTTGAAAAGACTTAACGGAATTTGAGTTAACAAATAGCAAGAATTGCGTGATGCCGAGAGCGCTACGGGTAATTAACGCTCCACATTGCGATAAATAATGATTACTATTCGCATTCCAAAGAAGAGCGCAAAGCGATGATTTTGCGCCCCGGAAGCACTGTCGAGCAGGCATATATTTGTTTTATCAAAGGGAGTCGTCATGTCATTACGTCATCTGTCCGCGCCGCGTCTGCGCCGTTCACTGTTGTTAACTTCGTTACTGCTGGCGGGGAGCTTTAGCGCCCACGCGGCGGAAGAAATGCTGCGCAAAGCCGTCGGCAAGGGCGCATACGAAATGGCCTATAGCCAGCAGGAGAATGCGCTGTGGGTGGCCACCTCGCAAAGCCGTTCGCTGGATAAAGGCGGTATCGTTTACCGTCTCGATCCGACGACTCTCGAAGTCACGCAGATTATTCATAACGATCTGAAACCCTTCGGCGCGACGATCGATAACGCCACTCAGACCCTGTGGTTTGGCAACACCACCGACAGCACCGTCACCGCCATTGATGCTAAAACCGGGAAAGTGAAAGGGCGTCTGGTGCTTGACGCCCGCCAGCGCAGCGAAACCGTACGTCCGCTGGCCCCGCGCGAGCTGGCGGTCAACGAGAAAACCAACACCGTCTACATCACCGGGCTGGGTAAAGAGAGCGTGATTTGGGTGGTGGATGGCGACAAGCTAACGCTGAAAGACACCATCGCCAATACTGGCGCAATGGCGACCGGTCTGGCGCTGGACGCGGAAGCGAACCGTATCTATACCACCAATGCCGATGGGGAACTGGTGACTATCGACAGCACCAGCAACAAAATCCTGTCGCGTAAAAAGCTGCAGGATGATGGCAAAGAGCACTTCTATCTCAACCTGAGCCTGGATACCGCCGGACATCGCGCCTTTATCACCGACGGTAAACAGCCGGAAGTGCTGGTGGTCGATATTCGCGATGGCAAAGTGCTGGAGAAGATCGCCGCGCCGGAGTCCCTGGCCGTGCTGTTTAACCCGACGCGCAATGAAGCCTACGTGACGCACCGTAAAGCCGGCGAAGTGAGCGTGATCGATGGTAAGACCTACAAAGTGGTCAAGACCTTCAAAACGCCGACTCATCCGAACAGCCTGACGCTCTCCGCCGATGGTAAAACGCTGTACGTCAGCGTGAAGCAGGAGTCGACGCGTCAGAAAGAGGCGACTCAGCCGGATGACGTTATCCGCATCGCGCTGTGATCCTGACGGGAGGGGGCAACCTCTCCCGCCATCAGTGTGCTCGCACTGCAGCCGGGTGGCGGCTTACGCCTCACCCGGCCTACAAAATGCACTGTTTTCTGTCTGCCCGAAAACCGCACCCATCCAGATATCACCCTCTGTTACAAACACTTATTAGCCTGATAAATGTAATGGCTATAAACTTACGGCTTTCCTGCGCAAGCGGGACGGTGGCATTAATCCTGGAGAAAAGATGAAAAAATCATTAATGGTTGTTTGCGCCGGCGCGATGCTGGCTCTTCTGGCGGGCTGTAGCTCAAACTATGTCATGACGACAAAAAGCGGGCAGACTATCGTAACGCAGGGCAAGCCGAAGCTGGATAAAGATACCGGAATGACCAGCTATACTGATGAGTCGGGCAATAAGCGCCAGATTAACAGCAGCGATGTGGCCCAGCTGGTGGAAGATAATTAAGTTGTGCGGTTGCGGTTTGCCCGGTGAGGCAAACCGCAAAGTGATTTATTGCTGTTTTTCAATATTCGGCGCGGTGCTATGAATGTCATGCACGCGCTTGCGCACGCCAAACCAGCCGGCGACCAGCAAAACGGCAATCAGCGGAAGCGAACCGATGGTATAAGTCCCATTCGGATAATCGAAAGCCATTAATACCAGCACGCTAAGCAGGAACAGCAGGGTCAGCCAGGAGGTAAAAGGCGCCCCCGGCATCTTGAAGCTAACGTCCGCCGCTTTGCCTTCCTTGATCGCCTTACGCAGGCGCATCTGGCACACCACAATAAAGCCCCACGAGGCGATAATCCCCAGCGACGCGACGTTAAGGACAATTTCAAATACCTGCGAAGGCACCAGGTAGTTGAGGAATACCCCAACGACATACACCGCCAGCGTCGCCAGAATCCCGGCGTAGGGCACGTGGTGGCGGCTCATTTTCGACATAAACTTCGGCGCCGAACCGCCCATCGACATGGAGCGCAGAATACGCCCGGTGCAGTAGAGGCCGGAGTTGAGGCTGGAGAGCGCGGCGGTTAACACCACGATATTCATCACGCTGCCGATATACGGCACGCCCAGCTTCGAGAAGAAGGTGACGAACGGGCTCTGCCCGGCCTGATAGGCATTCCACGGCAGCAGCAGCACCAGCAGCAGCACGGAGCCAACGTAGAACAGACCAATACGCCAGATAACGCTGTTAATGGCGCGCGGCACCATGGTCTGCGGATCTTTACACTCGCCAGCGGCGGTACCCACCAGTTCGATAGAGGCGAAGGCGAACACCACCCCCTGTACCAGCACCAGCGCCGGCAGCAGGCCGTGCGGGAACAGGCCGCCGTTATCGGTAATCAGGTGGAAACCGGTGGCATTGCCATCCAGCGGCTTTCCGCTGCCAAGAAAAATAGTCCCGACCACCAGAAACGCGACGATCGCCAGAACTTTCACCAGCGCGAACCAGAACTCCATCTCGGCGAACCATTTCACGCCGATCATGTTCATGGTGCCGACAATCGCCAGCGCGCCGAGAGCGAAGACCCACTGTGGAACGTCGCCAAACGCGCCCCAGTAGTGCATATACAGCGCGACGGCGGTGATATCGACGATCCCGGTCATCGCCCAGTTGATAAAGTACATCCAGCCCGCAACGTAAGCCGCTTTTTCGCCGAGGAACTCGCGGGCGTAGGAGACGAAGCTGCCGCTGGAGGGGCGATGAAGCACCAGCTCGCCCAGCGCGCGTAAGATAAAGAACGAGAAGAGGCCGCAGACCAGATAAACCAGCGCCAGGGCCGGTCCGGCCATCTGCAGGCGCGCGCCCGCGCCGAGGAACAGGCCGGTACCAATCGCGCCGCCGATGGCAATCATCTGCACCTGACGGTTGCCCATCGCCTTGTGGTAGCCCGACTCCTGCGAGTTCAGCCAGTGGCGTTTGGCAGCGTGCTGCTCCGCCACGCTAGAGTGTTTTGTATTCATTGATGTCGCTATTTTCCTGTCAATGTCCATGAAGTGGTTCGTGCTGCTGGCTCTCTCATCATTCTGAGGAATGAGATAAGCGAGCATGGCGGAGAATCCTACACGTATCGGAAAATGGACGCACGCAAAAGATTTGCGGACAGCACTTGCTTAAATATCAATGAGATCGGGAGCTTTTCGGCGTTCGCGCATGATGGGGAAATTTTGCTCATCGTTTTAACGTTATTGCGCTATTATTCTCCGCCCGCGTTTTGCCCGAGAGACCACGATGAAAATCAACGTAGTAGGGACCAGCGGCGTCGGCAAATCCACCCTCGCGCGTCGGCTGGCTCAGGAACTGTCACTGCCTTATATTGAAATGGATGTGCTCTACTGGCTGCCCGAGTGGCAAGGGACGCCGGACGATGAGTTCTACGCCAAACTCACCGCCGCGCTCGCCACGCCCGGCTGGGTGCTGGACGGCAACTATAACCGCAGCCGCCCGGTAAAATGGCGCGATGTGGATCTGGTGGTATGGGTGGACTACAGCTTCTGGCGCACGATCCGCCAGGCGGTCCGTCGCGCGGCTTCACGCGCAAGCCGACGGCAGGAGCTGTGGCCCGGCACCGGCAATTGCGAAACCTTCCGCCGCTCTTTCTTTAGCCGGGACTCTATTATTCTCTGGACGCTGAAAACCTGGCGCAACAATCGCCGGCGTTACCTGGCGGATATGCAGGACCCGCAGTATCAACACATTCGCTTTGTTCGTTTACGCAACCAGCAGCAGACCGAGGCGCTGGTGCGCGAGCTTCGGCAGAATAGCCGATAATCCCCCGGCTCGCGCTGCGCGTAGCCGGGCTACCGGACCGCAGATTGTCGGTAACCCGTAGCCCGGGTAAGGCGTTTACGCCGCAACCCGGGGAATATGCCGTG
>NZ_JBEAFN010000033.1:0-80405 GCF_040061795.1 Klebsiella sp. GN_Kp190 | reverse complement strand
TGGCTACGTAGCTCAGCTGGTTAGAGCACATCACTCATAATGATGGGGTCACAGGTTCGAATCCCGTCGTAGCCACCATACAAAGGAATTATTGATTCAGTTCGATAAATCCAAAAGAATTGTTGGGGTATCGCCAAGCGGTAAGGCTCTGGTTTCTGATACCAGCATTCCGAGGTTCGAATCCTCGTACCCCAGCCAATTTTAAAAGTCGCCCACGCTGTGCGCGCACCCGTTGGAGTATCTCCAGGCGCTAAGCCACCGGTTTGACCCCGGTACGAAATGGTCAACGTAAAATTGGGGTATCGCCAAGCGGTAAGGCACCGGATTCTGATTCCGGCATTCCGAGGTTCGAATCCTCGTACCCCAGCCAACAAAAAGCAAAAAGCTCGCTTCGGCGGGCTTTTTGCTTTATGAATTCCGAAAAAAGCTGACCTGAAGTGTACCTCGTTCTCAGCTCTGATAAATTACAGAGTCAATGAGTAAAAGGATTTACGATGAACTATCAGGTTTTCCCTCTCTTTACCCGCACCATAACCTTGCTCTTTTTTCTGATCGGCTTCGCTTTCTGCCTGTTCGGGATTTCAGCCTTACTAACCTACAGCATCGTGGTTGGTTTGTTTTTTCCCGTCGGCATATCCATGCGCCTGCATCGGCTCAACGAAACGGGCCTCGCGCTAACGCTCACCGAGGATACCCGCTGGATAACCTACATTCATGGCTTCCCGGCTAAGGAGCAGAGAGACGTCATTAAGAATCCCTGTTTTTGGTCAACAGAAAGAACGCGGCAATTTTTTCTTCGCTGCTTTGCGAGCAAGATGATTCTTCAGGCAGCATGTATCGCCATCCTTGCCTGTGACGTTCTGTCTTCCGAAGGCGACGCGGTAACTGCCATCCTTGCGCTGCTGGCGCTGCTGTTCCTGCTCTATATGTCAGGTAAAAGCGCCTATTCCTTCTATTTGCTCGCCACGAATCAGTGGCAGTGCGAATCCCTGACAACCTCTGGCGGCAGTATCTGGTATCAGGGATTCTTGCCCAAAAAAGAGGGTAAAGACACGCTGTTTGCGCGATTATTTTGAATGCGGATTATAGCCCCAACGCGTATTTCAACGCCTGACGCTTCAGTCCGCCGGCGCGTTCGGCCGCCATCAGCCCAATGTTTCTCAGCATACGCACCGGGGGCAGATCGTTGCTAAACCCGGCGTAAAACAGATCCATCCCAGACTGCATAATAAAGTTGTCCGCCTGACGTCGCGTCTGGTAGCGCTTAAGTACCGGCAGGCTGGCCCACTCTTCGCCGTGGGCTTTTGCTCTGCCAAGAATATCGAGCAGCGCATCGACATCGCGATAGCCGAGGTTAACTCCCTGCCCCGCCAGCGGATGAATGGTGTGCGCAGCATCGCCCACCAGCGCCAGCCCCGGCTTAACATACTGCAATGCGTGGCGGCGGGTGAGCGGGAAGGCGCCCGCGCTCAGCGGCGTAATCTCTCCCAGCCGCGACGGGAAGTGGCGAGTAATTTCCTGCTGTAGCTGAGCCATGCTCATGCCCTGCAGTTGGCGGATCCGCGCCGGCGCGTCGTACCACACCAGCGAGGCCCAATGATCGAACAGCGGTAAAAACGCGCGCGGCCCCGCCGGTGTGAACTGCTGCCAGGTGCTGTCGCCGGGATCGTCCGCACACTGTACGCTTATCAACATACAGGATTGCTGATACTGCCACGCGTGGATGCCGATTCCGGCCAGCTGACGCACCTGCGAACTGGCGCCGTCCGCGCCCACCACCAGCCGCGCATCAAGCTGGCTGCCGTCGGTCAGCGTTAAGGAGACGTACGTTTCTTCCCGACGCATCTCCTGGAGCGATGTTCCCACCTGCAGCGATATGCGCTCATGGGCTTCCAGCGCCTGCCACAGGGCTCGCTGCAGGACGTTATTCTCCACCATATAGCCCAGTTCCGGCAGCTTCAGCTCCGCGGCATTGAAGACAACATGGGCGCTTTCCCACTCCCAGGTTTCTAGCTGGCGGTACGCATGGGCGCGCATGGACCGCACGCTGTCCCAGACACCGAGGCCTCTCAGCAGCCCTACCGATGACGCGCTGATTGCCGAAATACGCACGTCAGGCGGTGAAGACGCATCAAAAACCGGTGGCGCGTTTTTTTCTATGACCGTCACCGTAAAGCCCAGCTGCGCCAGGCCAAGCGCGAGCGCGCCGCCAACCATTCCGCCGCCGACGATAACGACATCTGTTGCATGAATTGTCATGGCTATTATCCTTAAACCCGAATCCCCTCAGTTTACCGGATTTTTATTCGGCTTGTGGTGATTACGGTCGTACTGGTCAGGGCGCGGTCAAAGCATTACAATACGCGCCCTGCAATCCTGGCTTTATATCCGTCACCCTTCACATTGCAGAGCAACATCCGGTGAAGACGCTGACTTTGGGTATACCTAATTAAGCATGAGCAAGTCGATGACAAAAAAACTCCATATTAAAACCTGGGGCTGTCAGATGAACGAATACGATTCATCAAAGATGGCCGATCTGCTGGATGCCACCCACGGGTATCAACTCACTGAAGTGGCGGAAGAAGCGGATGTGCTGCTGCTCAATACCTGCTCAATCCGTGAGAAGGCTCAGGAAAAAGTATTCCATCAGCTAGGACGCTGGAAGCTGCTGAAAGAGAAGAATCCCAACCTGATCATCGGCGTTGGCGGCTGCGTGGCCTCTCAGGAAGGCGACCATATTCGCCAGCGCGCCCACTACGTCGATATTATTTTTGGGCCGCAGACCCTGCACCGTCTGCCGGAAATGATCAACTCGGTACGAGGCAACCGCAGCCCAGTCGTCGATATCAGCTTCCCGGAAATCGAAAAATTCGACCGCCTGCCGGAACCGCGCGCCGAAGGCCCAAGCGCCTTTGTTTCCATCATGGAAGGCTGCAACAAGTACTGCACCTACTGCGTGGTGCCCTACACCCGCGGTGAGGAAGTGAGCCGCCCAAGCGACGATATCCTGTTTGAAATCGCCCAGCTTGCGGCTCAGGGCGTGCGTGAAGTCAACCTGCTCGGGCAGAACGTAAACGCCTGGCGCGGGGAAAACTATGACGGCACCACCGGTAGCTTTGCCGATCTCCTGCGTCTGGTTGCGGCGATCGACGGTATCGACCGGATCCGCTTTACCACCAGCCATCCCATCGAGTTCACCGACGATATCATTGAGGTTTACCGCGATACGCCGGAGCTGGTCAGCTTCCTGCACCTGCCGGTACAGAGCGGTTCCGACCGCGTGCTGAACCTGATGGGCCGAACCCACACGGCGCTGGAATATAAAGCGATTATCCGCAAACTGCGCGCGGCGCGTCCGGATATTCAGATCAGCTCCGACTTCATCGTCGGCTTCCCTGGCGAAACCACTCAGGATTTCGAGCAGACCATGAAGCTGATTGCCGATGTGAATTTCGATATGAGCTACAGCTTCATCTTCTCCGCGCGTCCGGGAACGCCGGCGGCCGATATGGTCGACGACGTACCGGAAGAGGACAAGAAGCAGCGTCTGTATATTTTGCAGGAGCGCATCAACCAGCAGGCGATGGCCTGGAGCCGCCGTATGCTCGGCACCGTGCAGCGCATTCTGGTGGAAGGCACCTCACGTAAGAGCATCATGGAGCTGTCTGGCCGCACCGAAAATAACCGCGTGGTGAACTTCGAAGGCTCGCCTGAGATGATCGGCAAGTTTGTCGATGTCGAGATCACCGACGTCTGGACAAACTCCCTGCGCGGTAAAGTGGTGCGCACCGAGGACGAAATGGGTCTGCGCATCGCGGAAACCCCGGAGTCGGTGATTGCCCGCACCCGTAAAGAAAACGATCTTGGCGTCGGTATCTACCAGCCATAATCCGTTCAGGCCTGCCGGCTCCGGCAGGCCTTGTATTTCCTCTCCTGAACCCAATATCTATAGCGATGCTTGCGCCATATTCCGATGACGTGAATAATTTCCTGACCGGCTACCTTCCGGCTATCTATGTATAAGAGGAACAGCTTGAATACAGACACTCGCGAAATCACCCTTGAGCCCGCGGACAACGCCCGTCTGCTGAGCCTGTGCGGCCCGTTTGATGACAACATTAAACAGCTGGAACGCCGCCTCGGCATCGAGATTAACCGTCGAGACAACCACTTTAAACTGACCGGTCGGCCGATTTGCGTCACCGCTGCGGCGGATATCCTGCGCAGTCTGTACGTCGATACCGCGCCGATGCGCGGCGAAATTCAGGATATTGAACCGGAACAAATTCATCTGGCGATCAAAGAAGCCCGCGTGCTGGAGCAGAGCGCCGAAAGCGTGCCGGACTACGGTAAGGCCATCAATATCAAAACCAAGCGCGGCGTGATTAAGCCGCGTACGCCGAATCAGGCGCAGTACATCGCCAATATTCTCGACCACGACATTACCTTCGGCGTCGGCCCTGCCGGGACCGGGAAAACCTACCTGGCGGTCGCCGCCGCGGTAGACGCGCTGGAGCGCCAGGAGATCCGCCGTATTCTTCTGACCCGTCCGGCGGTTGAGGCCGGCGAAAAACTGGGCTTCCTGCCCGGCGATTTGAGCCAGAAAGTCGATCCGTACCTGCGGCCCCTGTACGACGCGCTGTTCGAGATGCTCGGCTTCGAGAAAGTCGAAAAGTTGATTGAGCGCAACGTGATTGAAGTCGCGCCGCTGGCCTATATGCGCGGCCGTACGCTGAACGATGCGTTTATCATTCTCGACGAAAGCCAGAACACGACCATTGAACAGATGAAAATGTTCCTGACCCGTATCGGCTTTAACTCTAAGGCGGTCATTACCGGCGACGTCACGCAGATTGACCTGCCGCGCAGCACCAAATCGGGCCTGCGCCACGCGATTGAAGTGCTGGCAGAAGTCGATGAGATCAGCTTCAACTTCTTCCATAGCGAAGACGTCGTGCGCCACCCGGTGGTCGCCCGCATCGTTAACGCCTATGAAGCCTGGGAAGAAGCAGACCAGAAACGTAAAGCAGAACTGGCCGCCGAGCGCAAACGCGAAGCCCAGGAACAGGAGCATAAATGAGTCAGGTCATTCTCGATTTACAGCTGGCTTGCGAAGATAACAGCGGAATGCCGGATGAAGCCCTGTTTCAGCGCTGGGTCGATAGCGTTATCCCGCAGTTTCAGGAAGAGTCGGAGCTGACGATTCGCCTGGTTGATGAAGCGGAAAGCCACGAGCTGAACCTGACCTATCGCGGGAAGGACAAACCGACTAACGTGCTCTCTTTCCCGTTCGAAGCCCCGCCGGGTATCGAAATGCCGCTGCTTGGCGACCTGGTCATCTGCCGTCAGGTGGTTGAACAGGAAGCGAAAGAGCAAGGTAAACCGCTGGAAGCGCACTGGGCGCATATGGTGGTCCACGGTAGCCTGCATCTTTTGGGCTATGACCACATCATTGATGAAGAAGCGGAAGAGATGGAATCCCTCGAAACAGAGATAATGCTTGCTCTGGGCTATGAGGATCCGTACATTGCCGAGAAGGAATAACCCGTTGCCGGCTTTGCCGGCGACTGGCCGCTATGCCGGGCGCTGAGTATACGCGTGACGAGCGACTATTTAACTAACATGAGAACCCATACGACGCCATGAGCGACGACAATTCACACAGTAGCGACACAGTAAACAGCAAAAAGGGATTCTTCTCCCTGTTACTCAGCCAGCTCTTTCACGGTGAACCCAAGAATCGTGACGAACTGCTGGCGCTGATCCGTGATTCCGGGCAAAACGACCTTATCGACGAAGATACGCGCGATATGCTCGAAGGGGTAATGGATATCGCCGACCAGCGCGTCCGCGACATCATGATCCCCCGCTCGCAGATGATTACCCTGAAACGCAACCAGACGCTGGACGAGTGCCTCGATGTGATCATCGAATCGGCCCACTCGCGTTTCCCGGTGATCAGCGAAGATAAAGATCACATCGAAGGGATTCTGATGGCCAAAGATCTGCTGCCGTTTATGCGCAGCGATGCCGAAGCCTTCAGCATGGAAAAAGTGTTGCGTCCGGCGGTTGTCGTGCCCGAGAGCAAGCGGGTTGACCGCATGCTGAAGGAGTTTCGCTCCCAACGTTATCATATGGCTATCGTTATCGATGAGTTTGGCGGCGTCTCAGGTCTGGTGACCATTGAAGACATCCTTGAGCTCATCGTCGGTGAAATAGAAGACGAATACGACGAAGAAGAAGATATCGATTTCCGTCAGCTGAGCCGCCACACGTGGACGGTGCGCGCGCTGGCCTCAATCGAAGATTTCAACGAAGCGTATGGCACCCACTTCAGCGATGAAGAGGTCGACACCATCGGCGGTCTGGTCATGCAGGCGTTTGGTCATCTGCCTGCCCGCGGCGAGTCTATCGACATTGATGGTTACCAATTCAAGGTCGCAATGGCTGACAGTCGACGTATTATTCAGGTACATGTAAAGCTTCCTGATGATGCCCCGCAGCCGAAGCTGGAAGACTAATCCAACGGGACGATTAACCTAAATGGTATTTGCCTCTCTTATTGAACGCCAGCGCGTACGTTTGCTGCTGGCGCTGTTATTCGGAGCCAGCGGAACGCTGGCTTTTTCACCTTATGACTTCTGGCCCGCAGCCCTTATTTCGTTAATTGGCCTGCAAGGTTTAACCCTCAACCGACGTCCCCTGCAAAGCGCCGCGATTGGCTATTTCTGGGGATTAGGGCTGTTCGGCTCCGGTATTAACTGGGTCTACGTGAGCATCGCGCAGTTCGGCGGTATGCCCGGTCCGGTCAACGTTTTCCTGGTGGTTCTGCTGGCGGCCTATCTGTCGCTCTATACCGGATTATTTGCCGGCATTCTTTCGCGCCTGTGGCCGAAAACCAGCTGGATACGCGTTGCCATCGCCGCCCCGGTGATATGGCAGGTTACCGAGTTTCTGCGCGGCTGGGTGCTAACCGGCTTCCCGTGGCTACAGTTCGGCTACAGTCAGATTGACGGCCCGCTCAAAGGCCTGGCGCCCGTGATGGGCGTTGAGGCGATTAACTTCCTGCTGATGCTCGTCAGCGGCCTGCTGGTATTGGCTATCGCGCAGCGTAACTGGAAGCCGCTGATTGCCGCCGTCGTGCTGTTCGCCCTGCCCTTCCCGCTTCGCTACATTCAGTGGTATCAACCGCTGCCGGCGCGCGCGACCACGGTTTCGCTGGTACAGGGCGATATCCCCCAGGCGATGAAATGGGACCAGAATCAGCTACTCAACACCCTGAAAACCTATCTGGATCTCACCCAGCCGCATATGGGTAAATCGCAGCTGATCGTCTGGCCGGAGTCCGCGATTCCAGATCTGGAAATTAACCAGCAGCGCTTCCTCAGCATGATGGACGACCTGATGCGGTCGAAAAATAGCTCGCTGATCACCGGCATCGTCGATGCGCGTCTGAACGCGCGGAATCGCTACGATACGTACAACACCATTATTACGCTGGGCAAAGATAACCCATACAGCTACGACTCAAAGAATCGCTACAACAAGAATCATCTGGTGCCGTTTGGTGAGTTTGTGCCGCTGGAATCGATTCTGCGTCCGCTGGCGCCGTTCTTCGACCTGCCAATGTCCTCTTTCAGCCGCGGGCCGTACGTGCAGCCGCAGCTGGTGGCGCATAATATGCGTCTGACGGCGGCTATCTGCTACGAGATCATTCTTGGCGAGCAGGTGCGGGATAACTTCCGCCCGGATACGGATTTTCTGTTAACCATTTCGAATGACGCATGGTTCGGCAAATCTATCGGCCCGTGGCAGCACTTCCAGATGGCGCGAATGCGCGCGCTGGAGCTGGCCCGTCCGCTGCTGCGCAGCACCAATAACGGCATTACCGCGGTCATCGGCCCACGCGGTGAAATACAGGAGATGATCCCGCAGTTCACCCGCGCCGTATTAACCACCAAAGTGACCCCAACGGCAGGACTGACGCCGTACGCGCGTACGGGGAACTGGCCGCTGTGGGCGTTAACCGCCTTGTTTGGCTTTGCTGCGCTGCTGATGAGCCTGCGCCAGCGCCGTCAATAATTGCTTCTCCCGCGGCGGCACTCGTCGCCGCGGTCATCTCCCCTTCTTATCCATTCTGGCACGACCATTGCTTAATAAATACATGTAGCAACGCGATCCTCGGGGGTACAACCCGGTTGCACCACCATCGATCGTCAGGCGGCGCTATTTTGGTGCAATGGGGGATTTTTGCCTTTAAATGGTGCGGTGCGCTTCGCAAAAATCAACAATATAAGAGCAAAATCTTTACATTAAGCCAAACTAAATGCTAACAAACACATACAAATGCTGCACGCAAAGACGGCAGCGATAAAAAAGCACACACATTCACAATGGGTATCAATAGCGTCTGACGGCGCTGAGGATAAGGAGTCGGATATGCAATTACGTAAACTGGCCGCAGCAATGCTGGTCATGGGCCTCACCGCTGGGGTGGCGCATGCAGAAGATGCGGCATCCACCGCTGGCCAGAGCACTCTGGATAAAATTGCCAAAAACGGCGTTATCGTCGTTGGTCACCGTGAATCATCCGTTCCGTTCTCTTACTATGACAACAAGCAGCAGGTCGTTGGCTACTCTCAGGACTACTCGAATGCGATCGTTGATGCCATCAAGAAGAAGCTGAACAAACCGGATCTGCAGGTCAAACTGATCCCTGTCACCTCACAAAACCGTATTCCGCTGCTGCAAAACGGCACGTATGATTTCGAATGCGGCTCCACCACCAACAACCTTGAACGCCAGAAACAGGCGGCCTTCTCCGATACGATTTTCGTCGTCGGTACCCGTCTGCTGGTGAAAAAAGGCGGCGCGATTAAAGATTTCCCGGACCTGAAGGATAAAGCCGTCGTCGTCACCTCCGGCACCACCTCCGAAATTCTGCTGCACAAGCTGAACGACGAGAAAAAAATGAATATGCGTATTATCAGCGCAAAAGATCATGGTGACTCTTTCCGTACTCTGGAAAGCGGTCGCGCGGTGGCCTTTATGATGGATGACGCGCTGCTGGCGGGCGAACGTGCGAAAGCGAAAAAACCGGATAACTGGGAGATTGTCGGTACCGCTCAGTCTCAGGAAGCCTACGGCTGCATGCTGCGCAAAGATGACCCGCAGTTCAAAACGCTGGTCGATGAGACGGTCGCCCAGGTTCAGACCTCCGGTGAAGCCGAAAAATGGTTCGATAAGTGGTTTAAAAATCCTATTCCGCCAAAGAACCTGAATATGAACTTTGAACTCTCTGACGAGATGAAAGCGCTGTTCAAATCACCTAACGATAAAGCTCTTAACTAATTAAAAAAACAAAGGGCGGGGAATCCTGCCCTCCCGATTGTTGCTACGGCGCGGACAGACTATACGGCGGCTGGTCGTTCCCCAGCGGCCGCGAATACCGAAACAGGCTGAGCAACAATCTTCGAGGGTAGCGCTGCTACCCTTTTTTTTCCAGGAGTCATTTATGTCAATAGACTGGAACTGGGGAATATTCCTGCAACAGGCCCCGTTCGGCAACACCACCTATTTAGGCTGGCTGTGGAGTGGTTTTCAGATCACCGTCACCCTGTCGGTAACGGCCTGGATTATCGCATTCTTTGTAGGTTCGCTCTTCGGTATTCTCCGTACGGTCCCGAACCGTCTGCTGTCGACTATCGGCACCTGCTACGTTGAACTTTTTCGTAACGTTCCGCTTATCGTTCAATTTTTCACCTGGTATCTGGTGGTGCCTGAACTGCTGCCGGAAAACATCGGCATGTGGTTTAAGTCCGAGCTGGATCCGAATATTCAGTTTTTCGTTTCTTCGATGCTGTGTCTGGGATTGTTTACCGCCGCGCGCGTCTGCGAGCAGGTTCGTTCCGGTATTCAATCCCTGCCGCGCGGCCAGAAAAACGCCGGGCTGGCGATGGGGCTAACGCTCCCGCAAACTTACCGTTACGTTCTGCTGCCCAACGCCTATCGCGTTATCGTGCCGCCAATGACCTCTGAAATGATGAACCTGGTGAAAAACTCGGCCATCGCTTCCACCATTGGTCTTGCCGATATGGCCGCGCAGGCGGGCAAGCTGCTGGACTACTCGGCCCATGCCTGGGAATCGTTTACCGCTATCACCCTCGCCTACGTGTTTATCAACGCCGTTATTATGCTGATCATGTACGTGGTCGAACGTAAAGTCCGCCTGCCGGGCAATATGGGGGGTAAATAATGTACGATTTTGACTGGAGCTCCATTATTCCTTCCATGCCATACCTGCTGGCAGGGCTGGTGATTACCTTAAAAATTACCGTGACCGCGATTGTTGTCGGAATTGTGTGGGGGACGATCCTGGCCGTGATGCGCCTGTCGAGCTTCCTGCCGCTGGCGTGGTTCGCCAAAACCTACGTTAACGTTTTCCGCTCCATTCCGCTGGTGATGGTACTGCTGTGGTTTTATCTGATTGTTCCCGGGTTCCTGCAGAACGTGCTTGGCCTGTCGCCGAAAACCGATATCCGCCTGATTTCGGCGATGATCGCCTTCTCCATGTTTGAAGCGGCCTATTACTCGGAAATTATCCGTGCCGGCATTCAGAGTATCTCGCGCGGCCAGTCCAGCGCCGCGCTGGCGCTGGGCATGACCCACTGGCAATCCATGAAGCTGGTGATTCTGCCGCAGGCCTTCCGCGCCATGGTACCGCTGCTGCTGACGCAGGGCATCGTCCTGTTCCAGGATACCTCGCTGGTTTATGTTCTGAGCCTGGCCGACTTTTTCCGCACCGCCTCAACTATCGGCGAGCGTGATGGAACCCAGGTAGAGATGATCCTGTTCGCAGGCGCCGTATATTTTGTGTTTAGTCTCAGCGCATCGCTGTTGGTCAGCTGGTTGAAGAAAAGGACTGTGTAATGATTACCCTGAAAAATGTTTCAAAATGGTATGGTCACTTTCAGGTGCTGACCGATTGCTCCACGGAAGTGAAAAAAGGCGAAGTGGTGGTGGTCTGCGGGCCTTCGGGTTCGGGTAAATCAACGCTGATTAAAACCGTAAACGGCCTGGAGCCCATTCAGCAAGGTCAAATCATCGTCGACGGCACCACCGTCAACGATAAAAAGACCAACCTGGCCAAACTGCGCTCGCGCGTCGGGATGGTATTCCAGCACTTTGAGCTGTTCCCGCATTTATCGATTATCGAGAATCTCACCCTGGCGCAGGTCAAGGTGCTCAATCGCGACAAAGCCGCCTCCCGGGCGAAAGGGCTTAAGCTGCTGGAACGCGTGGGGCTTTCCGCTCATGCCGAAAAATTCCCCGCCCAGCTCTCGGGCGGCCAACAGCAGCGCGTGGCCATCGCCCGCGCGCTGTGTATGGATCCTATCGCCATGCTGTTTGATGAACCCACCTCCGCGCTGGATCCGGAGATGATTAACGAAGTGCTGGACGTCATGGTTGAACTGGCAAATGAAGGGATGACCATGATGGTGGTCACCCATGAAATGGGCTTTGCGCGTAAGGTAGCCAACCGGGTTATCTTTATGGATGAAGGAAAAATTGTCGAAGACGCCGATAAAGAAGCGTTTTTTGCTAACCCGCAATCTGAACGCGCCAAAGACTTCCTCGCCAAAATTCTGCACTAATCTTCCGGCGTGTACGGTACCGTACACGCCTTTTATCTCTTCCCGCTCCTGTCTCTCTCCATAGTTATGGCAATAGCTTTGCCGCTCTCAAATACGCGTCATAAATATATCCAGCCTCACACCAAATAATTCACGACCTGAAACGCTCAATTCAACAAAAATTCACTCTTTACATCGTGGATTACATAATCTGTCATAGATAACATGGCGCGAATTTGACAACAACGCTGAGCGCCGGCAGCGGATTTTTTTGATTTTAGAAAATTAAGATTCTTAAGATTGAGAACCCGGCTTCGTTAACCCTACTCAGTTAACGCTAAACATTCTTGACAAGGCTATAACGGACGAGTGAAACAAATGGATATTGCTTCGTGAATAATAAAAGTCTCATAACCGCCCTTTCTCTTTATATTCTGTTAACCGCATCGACATTGGCGAATGTATCGATTAGCAATACCAATCAGGTGGAACAGGATAAGGCACGTCAAAGCGCATTGGCACCAGCACAGCAGGAATATTCGGCATCAGGTACAGGATCGCAAAAATATAAACTCGCCTTTCCACTTGAAGCAACCTGCCGATATATCAACCATGTTGAAATTATTTCCGCTGACCACAAGTTGACCCGCGGTCTGTTAGGTAATATCGCTCGCCAGGCAGAAAAAAAGTGCCTGGGTATTGAAGGCATACGTCTACTCACCACAACCTTGCAAAATGAACTCATTGCCCGGGGATATATCACTTCGCTTATTGATGTACCTTCACAATCCCTGAATGATGGCATTCTGAGCATCACGTTGAGCTATGGCTATATCGGCAATATTAGCTGGGCTTCCGGCAATAGCGCGACAACCAGCCTGTGGAATGCCATACCGGCTAAAACAGGGGATATTCTGAAGCTAACCGAACTGGAACAGGGGATGGCTAACTTGCAGCGTTTACCCGGCTCATCGGCGCAGATGAAAATCATGCCGGGTAAGAACCATGCGGAAAGCGATATCCAAATCTCCCGGCATCTGGCACGAAACTGGCAAGTAGGCGCATGGCTGGATGATGCAGGAAGCCGTAGCAGCGGGCGTTACCAGGCCGGTGGCGCGCTTTATCTTTATGACCTGACGACGCTAAATGACATTTTCTATTTATCCATGGGGGGCGATGTCGAGTTTAATCAACATAACGATGGCAACCAAAATAAAAGCCTCTATTATTCTATTCCCTTTGGATTTTGGTCACTCAATCTTTACGGTTCACAAAGTGAATATCGTCAGCAGTTCAATGGCAGATACTCCACCATTGAATATAAAAGCAAAAATGATTATGCCAGCGCAACCTTAACGCGTCTAATTTCGCACACTCGCCAGCAAAAAACAACCATTGATGCGCGAATAGCAAAAAGTACCTCACATTATTATTTTGGTGGCAGCGAACTGAGCGTTATGCGCAAACAGAATCCTGCCTGGGATATTACGGCACATCATCAGCGATATTTTACCCATACAATCGTAGATGCCAGCCTGGGCGTACAGCGTAGCCTTCCCTGGCTCAGTTCAATGCCAACTCCGGAGGAAAAAGCCGGTCTGTACAGTAAGCTTTCGCGCATTATTCATGCCGACCTTCAAGCCTTAATGAAGTTTGAATCAACGGGGGATAAATTCAGCTATGCTCCGCATATTAATATACAAATTAGCCCCGATATCTTATCCGCAGACAATCAATTTAATATAGGCAATCGTTGGACGGTACGAGGTTTTGACGGTGAAAGAACCCTTTCAGGAAATCAAGGCTGGTACTGGCGCAATGATTTCATCTGGGATATGCCCGCCCCGGAACGACAGCTGTACTTAGGCATAGACGTTGGACGCATTACAGGAACAGAGCAGTACGGAAATGGCAAAGTCATGTCTGGCGCCACGGTGGGAATACGCGGAAGCATAATTTCAACTCAGTATGATTTATTCATCGGAACCCCACTGATAAAGCCAAACGGTTTTCATACAGACCCTGCAAACCTGGGATTTTCATTACAATGGAGGTATTAAAATCAGTTTTTCAACGCATCAGTTAACCTCATTTATTTCTAAAGGACTCTATTAAATGTTTAAATTCAATTTAACCTATGTTGCGCTAGCAGCAGCATTGAGCTCAAGCTTTGTTTATGCCGACCCGACAACTTACACCCATTTATCAGGCGCCAAAGTCATTGATATTGAAAAACCCAATGCCGCCGGCGTCTCACATAATATGTATCGTGAGTTTAATGTTGATAGTAAGGGTGTTGTTCTGAACAATAGCCCCAGCGATCTCTCCCATGCGACGTTGGGGAATATCGCTAAAAATAACAATCTGACTAATGGTAGTGCTTCTGTTATTCTTAACGAAGTTACCTCAAACCGTGCAAGCTCACTGAATGGATTTATTGAAGTTGCGGGTCAGCGAGCTGATGTGGTTATTGCTAACCCCAATGGTATTTCCTGCTCAGGATGTAGTTTCATCAACACCAATAAGGCGATTTTAACGACAGGAAAGGTAACATTCTCTGATACTGGCGCTATCGCCAGTTATGACGTTACCGGGGGTAAACTGTCCATCGACAAGAATGGAATGGATGCCAGTAATAGCTATGCGGTTCTGCTCGCCGATGCGATAGCCATTAACGGTACGGTTAATGCTACGAACGCGATAGTGGCCGCAGGAAACTTCACCTTTGATAACGGCTCTGGCGCGATAACCTCAGCGGGCAAAGCGGCAACGGCACGGCAGTATGTTTACCCTGAATATAGTATCGACATTAGTAATCTTGGCGGCATCAAAGCCAATAGTATTACTATGGTTGGCAATAATTTAGGTTTTGGCGTTCGAAATAAAGGCGCTATTGTTGCTAACACCAGCCTCTCTTTGACCAGCTTTGGCTCACTCACCAACGAAGGCTCTATCGCCAGTAATGGTATGATGACTCAGGTACTCTCTGCAGGCAATTTTAAAAATACGGGAAATATATCCTCGAATAATATCGCCTTACTGAATAGCCTCAGTTCGATAAGCAATAGTGGAACCATTTCCAGCACAGGAAATTTATTAGTCAACGCATCCGGAAATATCGAAAACACGGGTAAATTCAAAGCGGCCTCCACATTGAGCGTAATGACTAACGGTAACCTGAAAACGACATATGGTTCCAATTTACTTTCAGATAATCAGTTGACAGTCACCGCCGCCGGTAACATTGAAAACGGAGGCTCGACCAGAGGTAAAAACACAACGGTCACCTTCGGAGGAGACACGCTTAAAGTCACTGGCAATATTTTTGGCTACGATACTCTGCTGGTTCAGGCGAAAATAAATGACCAGATAACATCCGGGGAAATTACCAATTCTGGTACCACCTCCGGCGGCAACGTGACCGTAAAAACCGATGGTACTCTGGCGTTAACCAAAGGTAGCTTTATGGAAGCGACTGATACGCTGACGACAAAAAGCTACTGGCTTAAAAATGAAGGTTATATGGGGGCCGATACGATAGCTATTGATAACTATGTCACACACAACTATGGGGTTATTGTTGGTCAGGATAATGTTGGCGTTAAAACCTATCATGAGCTTTATAATGAAGGCGAAATTTTAAGCTCATCAAATATGACGCTGGATACACGGAATCACGGTAATATTACTAACCGTTCTCACATAGGAGCTGGCGGCACTTTAACCATGTCAGTTAATAAAGTGGTTAACGGAGGATACCGCTGCGGTTTCCTGGGGTGGGCAACCTGTGGCAAAGGCACGATTTCCACGACTAATCTGGTTTTAAATTCCTCACATAAATACGCCAGTGAAATGGGCGGCACTCAGCAGTTTAAGAGCGCGACCATTAACACCATCAATTAACATGAAGTTATCATTGAAAATGCGCGTCTTTTTTTAAAAGAAAGTTAATGCTGGTGCTTCGGCACCAGCATTTTTACGCATACAGATGAAGGGTTAGCCTGCCCTTTAAAAGGAAGGCCAATATATTAACGCGCTTTATATTGGCCCTCGGGCTGGCTTAACGCCAGTGTAAAGGCTCCGCAAATATCTCTCACGTATTTACGGCTCGAATGGCCGGCGCTGGAACTGATCGTGCCCGCATTTTGGACAACGCGGTAGCACATCCGGCGTATAAACCGGCAGATGGTAATGGCACTTCTCACACACCAGATTGCCGAGCCCCACGACTTCGCCGCTGTGATAGACGCCGTGGTGGCTGAGATCCTGGAACACCTCGCGCCACTCAAGCTGAGTTTTATCGGTAATATCCGCCAGCTCCTGCCACAGGCTCTCTTTGATCACCCGCATAAAGACGCTATCAGTCAGCTCATCCTGACTCTCTTCATAACTGAGCGCGAACTCTTCCAGATCGCGTCTGACAGCGCGGATAACATTCTCGATTTCGCTCTGCGTTAACTCGCCGGACTGGCTAATCTTGACCCTGGCCTGCTCCACCAGCGCATCAATATCGCGTTCTCCATTGCGTAACCGCTCGCTGAGCGTCGACACCAGCTCTCGGTAGAATTGAGCAACCTTGTTCATCTTTTCGCCTCCGGTGTGGTTAACTTCTTCTTATGATAGACGTTATCTGCGGATTGCTCTGCCAGCCAAGCCACAGAGTCGCGAAATATTCTCCACCGCTTTCATCTCTGTAAGTGTGTGAAAGGCTGTTTTGACGTTGGCGTTTGGGCTATGCTATGCCGATCTGAAATAACACATCCATTGGCTACATTTTGTAGCTGTATTGAAAACAGGACCACTGGCTGCCATGCAAGAGCAATACCGCCCGGAAGAGATAGAATCAAAAGTCCAGCAACACTGGGACGAGAAGCGTACCTTTGAAGTTACCGAAGACGAGAGCAAAGAGAAGTATTACTGCCTGTCGATGCTTCCCTATCCTTCTGGTCGACTACACATGGGCCACGTGCGCAACTATACCATCGGCGACGTGATTTCCCGTTACCAGCGTATGTTGGGCAAAAATGTTCTGCAGCCTATCGGCTGGGATGCGTTTGGTCTGCCTGCGGAAGGCGCCGCGGTGAAAAACAACACCGCTCCGGCCCCGTGGACCTACGACAATATCGCCTACATGAAAAACCAGCTGAAAAAGCTGGGCTTCGGCTATGACTGGAGCCGTGAAGTGGCAACCTGCACCCCGGAATACTACCGCTGGGAGCAGAAGTTCTTCACCGAGCTGTATAAAAAGGGACTGGTCTATAAAAAAACCTCCGCGGTAAACTGGTGCCCGAACGATCAGACCGTTCTGGCGAATGAACAGGTTATCGACGGCTGCTGCTGGCGCTGCGACACGAAAGTTGAGCGTAAAGAGATCCCGCAGTGGTTTATCAAAATCACCGCCTACGCTGACGAGCTGCTGAACGATCTGGATGACCTGGATCACTGGCCTGATACCGTTAAAACCATGCAGCGCAACTGGATTGGCCGCTCCGAAGGCGTCGAAATCTCCTTCGACGTTAACGACTACGCCGACAAGCTGACCGTTTATACCACCCGCCCGGACACCTTTATGGGCTGTACCTACCTGGCCGTCGCTGCGGGCCACCCGCTGGCGCAGCAGGCAGCAGCCAATAACCCCGCGCTGGCGACGTTTATCGACGAATGCCGTAATACCAAAGTTGCCGAAGCCGAAATGGCAACCATGGAGAAAAAAGGCGTCGATACTGGCTACAAAGCGATTCATCCGCTGACCGGCGAAGCGATCCCGGTATGGGCGGCAAACTTTGTGCTGATGGAGTACGGCACCGGCGCGGTGATGGCCGTTCCGGGTCACGATCAGCGCGACTACGAGTTTGCCAGCAAGTACGGTCTCAACATCAAGCCGGTCATCCTGGCCGCTGATGGCTCCGAACCCGATCTCTCCGAACAGGCGCTGACCGAAAAAGGCGTGCTGTTCAACTCCGGCGAATTCGACGGTCTGGATCACGAAGCTGGCTTTAATGCCATCGCGGATAAGCTCGCGTCTCTTGGCGTCGGCGAACGTAAAGTGAACTACCGTCTGCGCGACTGGGGCGTTTCCCGTCAGCGCTACTGGGGTGCGCCGATCCCAATGGTGACCCTTGAAGACGGTACCGTGATGCCGACGCCGGAAGATCAACTGCCGGTTATTCTGCCGGAAGACGTCGTGATGGACGGCATCACCAGCCCAATCAAAGCCGACCCTGAGTGGGCGAAAACCACCGTTAACGGCCAGCCGGCGCTGCGCGAAACCGATACGTTTGACACCTTTATGGAGTCTTCCTGGTACTACGCGCGCTACACCTGCCCGCAGTACGACCAGGGTATGCTCGACCCCGAAGCGGCCAACTACTGGCTGCCGGTCGATATTTATATCGGCGGTATCGAACACGCCATTATGCACCTGCTCTATTTCCGCTTCTTCCACAAGCTGATGCGCGACGCGGGCATGGTGAACTCTGACGAACCGGCTAAACAGCTGCTTTGCCAGGGCATGGTGCTGGCAGATGCCTTCTACTATGTTGGCGAAAACGGCGAGCGTAACTGGGTCTCTCCGAAAGAGGCGACCACCGAGCGCGACGAGAAAGGACGTATCGTTAAAGCCTTCGATCCGCAGGGTCGCGAGCTGGTCTATACCGGCATGAGCAAGATGTCCAAGTCGAAAAACAACGGCATCGACCCGCAGGAGATGGTGGAACGCTACGGCGCGGACACCGTGCGTCTGTTTATGATGTTCGCTTCTCCGGCCGACATGACGCTGGAGTGGCAGGAATCCGGCGTGGAAGGTGCGAACCGCTTCCTGAAACGCGTCTGGAAACTGGTTTACGAACACACTACCCTGGGTGAAGCCCCTGCGCTGGACGTTGCCAGCCTCAGCGAAGATCAAAAAGCGCTGCGCCGCGACGTGCACAAAACCATCGCGAAAGTGACCGATGACATCGGCCGTCGTCAGACCTTCAACACCGCGATTGCGGCGATTATGGAGCTGATGAACAAGCTGGCGAAAGCGCCGCAGGAAAACGATCAGGATCGCGCGCTGATGCGTGAGGCCCTGCTGGCCGTGGTTCGCATGCTCAATCCGTTCACCCCGCACGCCAGCTTTACCCTGTGGCAGGAGCTGGGCGGCGAAGGCGATATTGACAACACGCCGTGGCCGGTCGCTGATGAAAGCGCAATGGTTGAAGACACGACTCTGGTCGTGGTCCAGGTAAATGGTAAAGTTCGTGGTAAAATTACCGTTGCGGTGGATGCAACTGAAGAGCAGGTTCGTGAGCGCGCGGGTCAGGAGCATCTGGTCGCGAAATATCTCGACGGTGTGACCGTACGTAAAGTGATCTACGTTCCGGGTAAACTGCTCAATCTGGTCGTTGGCTAAGCGCAGGAGGAAGCGTGCGATATCTGGCAACATTGTTGTTATCTTTGGCGGTGTTAATCACCGCCGGTTGCGGCTGGCACCTGCGTAGCACTACGCAGGTTCCGACCGCAATGAAAACCATGATCTTCCAGTCGGGCGATCCCAATGGACCATTAAGTCGTGCTGTCCGTAATCAGCTGCGTCTGAACGGCGTTGAACTGGTCGATAGCAGTACCCTGCGCAAGGATATTCCTTCCCTGCGTCTGGAGACATCGTCCATTCAGAAAGATACAGCATCTATTTTCCAGGACGGCCGTACTGCGGAATATCAGATGGTGATGACGGTAAATGCCAGCGTCCTGATCCCAGGCCATGATATCTATCCCATCACGACCAAAGTCTACCGCTCGTTCTTCGATAACCCGCAGGCGGCGTTAGCGAAAGATGCCGAGCAGGACATGATCGTTCAGGAAATGTACGACAAAGCCGCGGAGCAGCTGATCCGTAAGCTGCCGAGCGTACACGTTGCGGATGTCGAAGCCACCAAAGAGGATGAGAAGCCGGTCACGACGACCCCAGCCGCTTCAACCTCCGGCAATCGCGTCTCCACCACGCTGGGTAACTGATGATTCGGTTGTACCCGGAACAGCTCCGCGCGCAGCTCACTGAAGGGCTGCGCGCGGCCTATCTGCTGCTTGGCAACGATCCGCTGCTGTTGCAGGAAAGCCAGGACGCCATCCGCGAAGCCGCGGCCGCCCAGGGCTTTATCGAACATCACACCGCCACCGTTGATGCCAGTACCGACTGGCCTGCCCTGTTCTCGTTAAGTCAGGCCATGAGCCTCTTTTCCAGCCGCCAGACGCTGCTGCTCATCCTGCCCGATAATGGCCCTAATGCGGCAATTAACGAACAGCTCGCGACGCTTGTCGGCATGCTGCATGACGATTTATTGCTCATCGTTCGCGGTAATAAGCTGACGAAAGCGCAGGAGAACGCCGCATGGATGACGGCGCTGACCAGCCGGGCGGTGCAGGTAAGCTGCCAGACGCCGGAATATGCCCAGCTGCCGCGCTGGCTCGCCGCGCGCGCAAAGCAGAATAATCTGCAGCTTGATGACGCGGCCAGTCAGCTGCTGTGCTACTGCTATGAAGGTAATCTTCTGGCGCTGGCGCAGGCTCTGGAGCGTCTGTCGCTGCTGTGGCCGGACGGTAAACTGACGCTGCCGCGGGTTGAGCAGGCGGTGAATGATGCCGCGCATTTCACCCCCTATCACTGGGTTGATGCGCTGCTGGCCGGGAAAAGTAAGCGCGTACTCCACGTTCTGCAACAGCTGCGTCTGGAAGGCAGCGAGCCCGCTATCCTGCTGCGCACCCTACAGCGCGAGCTGCTGCTGCTGGTCAACCTGAAGCGGCAGTCGGCCCATACGCCGCTGCGTTCGCTGTTTGACAAACATCGCGTGTGGCAGAACCGCCGCCAGCTGGTTAGCGATGCGCTGGCCCGCCTCAGCGCCGACCAGCTGCGCCAGGCCGTCACGTTGCTGACCCGTGCCGAACTCACCTTCAAGCAGGATTACGGGCACTCCGTATGGCCCGAGCTGGAAAGTCTCTCTTTATTGCTCTGCCATAAAGCGCTGGCAGACGTTTTTATTGATGGTTGATATGACTCAGTTACTGGCAATGTACGGCGGCACCTTCGATCCGGTGCATTATGGTCACCTTAAACCGGTGGAAATTCTGGCCAACCAGATTGGCCTTAATCAAGTCACCATCGTGCCCAACAACGTGCCGCCGCACCGCCCGCAGCCCGAAGCCACCAGCGACCAACGCAGGCATATGCTGGAGCTGGCCATCGCGGATAAGCCGCTGTTTATCCTCGACGATCGCGAACTCAAGCGCGACACGCCGTCATACTCCGCGCAAACCCTGCGCGAGTGGCGCCAGGAGCAAGGACCAAAACGGTCGCTGGCGTTTATTATTGGCCAGGATTCGCTGCTCACCTTTACCACCTGGCACGACTATGAAAGCATTCTTGATAACGTGCATCTGATCGTTTGCCGGCGCCCGGGCTATCCGCTGACCATGGCGTGCGAGCAGGATCAGCAGTGGCTGGATAAACATCTCACTCATGACGTCGAGCGTATGCATAGCAGCCCGGCGGGGGTTATCTACCTGGCCGAAACGCCGTGGTTTGATATCTCAGCCACCCTGATTCGCCAGCGTCTTGAATCCGGCGAATCCTGCGCGGACATGCTGCCGGAAACCGTACTCGACTATATCCATGAGCAGAAGCTCTACTGCTAGCCTTGCCACAAGGACAGTCTCATAGACTCCTTTCGAGAGGGTCATCATGAAGTTATGGTTAGTTCGTCATGGCGAAACCGAGGCCAACGTCGCGGGCCTCTATAGCGGGCACGCGCCCACTGCGTTAACCGAGCGCGGAATCAAACAAGCGCAAACGCTGGGAAAGCGGCTGCGGGCCGTCCCGTTTCAGCGCGCGTTTTGCAGTGAGCTTGAGCGCACCCAGCGCACGGCCAGCCTCCTGCTGGGCGACCGTGACGTCCCCCGCCAGTCCTTCGCCGCGCTCAATGAAATGTTCTTCGGCGACTGGGAAATGCGCCACCACCGCGATTTACAGCAGGAAGATGCCGAAAACTACGCCGCATGGTGCGCCGACTGGCAGCACGCGGCGCCCACCAACGGGGAGGGCTTCCAGGCGTTTGCCGAACGCGTCCGCGGCTTTACCGTCATCCTCTCTCAGTTTCGGGAACTTGACCATCTGCTTATCGTCGGTCATCAGGGCGTGCTTAGCCTCTTAGTCGCGCAACTTCTGAACATGCCGGATTCGGCGATGTGGCACTTCCCCATCGAGCATGGCGCGTGGAGCCTTGTCGATCTCCAGCCTGATTTCACCACGCTGCGCGTACTAAATAGCCGGGCCGTTTGGCTGGCGGAAGAAGAATTGCGCGCAGACCATTGACAGTGCAAAGCAGGCTGTTATTCTCCGCAGCCAGGCTGCATCCGCCATTTGAACTTTGCAGAAATTGTTTTACAAAAATGGCGATGCAATCATCGGCGATGGATGGGATGATAGCCGCCTTCACCGCCCGTTTATCGACATTTATCCCGACTTTGCCAACAGTTCGGGTATACTGTCAGGCTGTTTATTGTTATCACTCTTCACACACCCAGGGGGAACTCTTGCAGGGTAAAGCACTCCAGGATTTTGTTATCGACAAAATTGATGACCTGAAAGGTCAGGACATCGTAGCCATTGACGTTCATGGCAAATCCAGCATTACAGATTGCATGGTTATCTGCACAGGCACTTCCACGCGCCATGTTATGTCCATTGCCGACCACGTTGTGCAGGAGTCTCGCGCCGCCGGGATGCTGCCGCTGGGCGTTGAAGGCGAAGCCGCCGCGGACTGGATCGTGGTCGATCTCGGCGACGTTATGGTTCACGTTATGCAGGAAGAGAGCCGTCGTCTGTACGAGCTGGAAAAACTCTGGAGTTAGCGCGTGAAGCTGCACCTGGTAGCCGTTGGCACCAAAATGCCGGACTGGGTTCAGACCGGCTTTAGCGAATATCTGCGCCGTTTTCCAAAGGATATGCCGTTCGAACTGGTGGAAATTCCCGCCGGTAAACGCGGCAAAAACGCCGACATCAAGCGCATTCTCGAAAAAGAAGGTGAAATGATGCTGGCGGCTGCAGGCAAAAACCGCATCGTCACCCTGGATATTCCGGGGAAACCTTGGGATACGCCGCAGCTGGCGCGCGAACTGGAACGCTGGAAACAGGATGGCCGCGACGTTAGCCTGCTTATCGGCGGCCCGGAAGGCCTTTCACCCGCCTGCAAAGCGGCGGCGGAACAAAGTTGGTCGCTCTCAACGCTCACCCTACCTCACCCGCTGGTCCGCGTACTGGTGGCCGAGAGTCTGTATCGGGCGTGGAGCATTACCACCAACCACCCTTACCACCGTGAGTAATGATGACCAGGGTAGACTAAGCAGCGAATGAAATTACAGAATTCTTTCCGCGACTATACGGCTGAATCCTCGCTGTTCGTGCGCCGGGCGCTGGTCGCTTTTTTGGGGATTTTGCTGCTTACCGGCGTACTGATCGCCAACCTTTATAACGTGCAAATTGTGCGTTACACCGACTATCAAACGCGTTCAAACGAAAACCGCATCAAGCTGGTCCCGATTCCGCCGAGCCGCGGCATTATCTACGATCGCAACGGCACGCCGCTGGCGCTCAACCGTACGATTTACCAGCTGGAGATGATGCCGGAGAAGGTCGACAACGTTCAGCAAACGCTGGATGCGCTGCGCGATGTTATCGACCTCACCGATGACGATGTGGCGAACTTTAAAAAAGAGCGCGCCCGCTCGCACCGCTTTACCTCTATTCCGGTGAAAGTTAACCTCAGCGAAGTGCAGGTCGCCCGTTTCGCAGTGAACCAGTACCGTTTTCCCGGCGTGGAAGTCAAAGGCTATAAGCGCCGCTACTATCCCTATAACTCCGCCCTGACCCACGTTATCGGCTACGTCTCTAAAATTAACGATAAAGACGTCGATCGCCTGGATAAAGAGGGGAAGCTGGCTAACTACGCCTCCACGCACGATATCGGCAAGCTGGGCATCGAGCGCTATTACGAAGATGTCCTGCACGGGCAAACCGGCTATGAAGAGGTTGAAGTGAACAACCGTGGCCGCGTGATTCGCCAGCTGAAAGAGGTCCCGCCGCAGGCCGGGCGCGATATCTATTTAACGCTCGACCTGAAGCTACAGCAGTACATTGAAACGCTGCTGGCCGGCAGCCGCGCGGCGGTCGTAGTCACCGACCCGCGCACTGGCGCAATCCTCGCGCTGGTCTCGACGCCAAGCTACGATCCCAACCTGTTCGTTGACGGTATTTCCAGCAAAGACTACTCCGGACTCCTCAACGATCCCAATACGCCGCTGGTTAACCGCGCGACTCAGGGCGTTTACCCACCGGCGTCGACGGTTAAGCCATACGTGGCCGTCTCGGCGCTCAGCGCCGGGGTTATTACCCGCAACACCAGCCTGTTTGACCCCGGCTGGTGGCAGCTTCCCGGCTCGGATAAACGCTACCGCGACTGGAAAAAGTGGGGCCACGGCCATCTGAACGTCACCAAAGCGCTGGAGGAGTCGGCCGACACCTACTTCTACCAGGTCGCCTACGACATGGGCATCGATCGCCTGTCGGAGTGGATGGGCAAATTTGGCTATGGCCACTATACCGGCGTTGACCTGGCGGAAGAGCGCTCCGGCAATATGCCGACCCGCGAATGGAAGCTCAAGCGCTTCAAGAAACCGTGGTACCAGGGCGATACTATCCCGGTCGGCATCGGACAGGGCTACTGGACGGCGACGCCTATCCAGATGAACAAGGCGCTGATGATCCTGATTAACGACGGCGTGGTTAAAGTACCGCACCTGCTGCAGAGCACGGTGGAGGACGGCAAACCTGTGCCGTGGGTTCAGCCGCATGAACCGCCGGTCGGCGATATTCACTCCGGTTTTTGGGAAATCGCCAAAGACGGGATGTTTGGCGTAGCCAACCGCGGCAACGGTACCGCGCATAAATACTTCGCCAGCGCGCCGTATAAAATTGCGGCCAAATCGGGTACCGCTCAGGTCTTCGGCCTGAAAGCCAATGAAACCTATAATGCGCACAGAATCGCTGAACGCCTGCGTGACCATAAACTGATGACGGCGTTTGCCCCTTACAACAACCCCCAGGTTGCCGTGGCGATTATTCTTGAGAACGGTGGCGCAGGTCCGGCAGTCGGTACCATTATGCGTCAGATTCTCGATCATATAATGCTGGGTGATAACAACACCAATCTGCCGAGTGAAAACCCGGCGGTAACGGCTGGGGAGGATCAATAATGACTGATAATCCGAATAAAAAATCGCTATGGGATAAAATCCACCTCGACCCCACCATGCTGCTTATCCTGCTGGCGCTGCTGACCTACAGCGCGCTGGTGATCTGGAGCGCCAGCGGTCAGGACATGGGCATGATGGAGCGCAAAATCGGCCAGATCGCCATGGGGATTGTTATCATGATCGTCATGGCGCAAATCCCGCCGCGGGTCTATGAAGGCTGGGCGCCCTATCTCTATATCTTTTGTATTATCCTGCTGGTGGCGGTTGACGCCTTCGGCGCCATCTCCAAAGGGGCGCAGCGCTGGCTGGATCTCGGCATCGTCCGTTTCCAGCCGTCGGAAATCGCCAAAATAGCCGTACCGCTGATGGTGGCGCGCTTTATCAACCGCGACGTTTGCCCGCCATCGCTGAAAAATACCGCTATCGCGCTGGTGCTGATTTTCCTGCCTACGCTGCTGGTCGCCGCGCAGCCTGACCTCGGGACCTCGATTCTGGTCGCCCTGTCCGGTCTGTTTGTCCTCTTTCTGTCTGGCCTGAGCTGGCGTCTGATTGGTATTGCCGTGGTGCTGGTCGCCGCCTTTATTCCCATCCTCTGGTTCTTCCTGATGCATGATTATCAGCGCCAGCGCGTAATGATGCTGCTCGACCCGGAAACCGATCCGCTCGGCGCGGGTTACCACATTATTCAGTCAAAAATCGCCATCGGCTCCGGCGGACTGCGTGGAAAAGGCTGGCTACACGGAACCCAGTCGCAGCTGGAGTTTCTGCCTGAGCGCCATACCGACTTTATCTTTGCCGTCCTGGCGGAAGAGCTGGGGCTGATCGGCGTGCTGATTCTGCTGGCGCTCTATATTCTGCTGATTATGCGCGGGTTGTGGATTGCCGCCCAGGCGCAAACCACCTTTGGCCGGGTGATGGCCGGTGGTTTAATGTTGATTTTATTCGTTTATGTCTTCGTAAATATTGGTATGGTAAGTGGTATTTTACCGGTGGTGGGGGTACCTTTGCCGCTGGTCAGCTACGGGGGCTCTGCCCTAATCGTATTGATGGCCGGGTTTGGTATCGTCATGTCGATCCATACTCACAGAAAAATGTTGTCGAAAAGCGTGTAAGGGGTTCGCGATGCGTAAGCAATGGCTGGGGATCTGCATAGCAGCAGGGCTGCTGGCGGCATGTTCGAGTGAAGACGTTCAACAGAAAACGGTCAGCACTCCACAGCCGGCCGTTTGCAATGGCCCAACGGTGGAGATTAGCGGCGCCGATCCGCAGTACGAAACGCCTAACGCCACGGCGAATCAGGATTATGAACGCGACGGCAAAAGCTACAAAATCGTCCAGGATCCGTCTAACTTCACCCAGGCAGGCTTCGCAGCCATCTACGACGCCGAGCCTAACAGCAATCTGACCGCATCGGGAGAAGCGTTCGATCCCACGCAGCTTACCGCGGCCCATCCTACGCTGCCGATCCCAAGCTACGCGCGGATCACCAACCTGGCGAACGGCCGCATGATCGTCGTGCGCATCAACGATCGCGGGCCTTACGGTAACGATCGCGTGATTTCACTGTCCCGCGCCTCAGCCGATCGTCTGAATACCTCGAACAATACCAAAGTGCGCATCGACCCGATCGTCGTCGCACCGGACGGCTCGCTTTCCGGTCCGGGTATGGCCTGTACCACCGTAGCCAAACAGACCTACGCGCTGCCCGCCCGCCCGAATCTTGACGGCGACAGCGGCGCGGCAATGAGTCAACCCGCGCAAACTGACGTGCACGCCATCAGTAATTCAACGCTGAAGCCGGAAGACGCCACCGGCGCGCCGGTCAACAGCGGCGGTTTCCTCGGCGCCCCGACGCCGCTGAATAATGGCGTGCTGGAAGGCAGCGAGCCTGTCGTTCAAAGCGCGCCAGTTACCGCCCCGGGTTCAGTACAAGGCAGCGTTGCGCCCGCCGTGGCCGCCACCGCTGCCGTAGCGCCTGCCGCAGCGGCCAGCGCCAGCGGCGATTTCGTCGTACAGGTCGGCGCCGTCAGCGACCAGGCCCGCGCGCAGCAGTACCAGCAGCGTCTGAGTCAGCAATTTTCCGTCCCGGGCCGCGTCACGCAAAACGGCGCGGTATGGCGTATTCAGCTCGGCCCATTCAGCAGCAAAGCGCAGGCCAGCACGATTCAACAGCGTCTGCAAAGCGAAGCTCAGCTGCAGTCATTTATTACTCGCGCCAACTAAAGGCATCGCACCCGCCTCCCCTGCTCGTTGCGCATGACAAAGTCATTAACAAAGTCGTGCGCAATGTCGGATGCTGGTTCGTAGTGCGTTTGTTATAGTAAGGCACTTTTTTTAACTCCATCACGGATGCCGTTGTTCAGACCATGAAGACCTCTTTTACCGCTCGCTTACTCGTTACGGCGCTCTCCGTGGCAGCGCTGTCCTCCGCTGCCCGCGCCGATGACCTGAATATCAAAACGATGATCCCAGGCGCCCCGCAGATTGACGCCGAATCCTGGATTCTTATCGATTACAACTCAGGCAAAGTCCTGGCAGAAAACAACGCCGACTCCCGCCGCGACCCGGCGAGCCTGACCAAAATGATGACCAGCTACGTGATTGGTCAGGCCATGAAAGCGGGCAAGTTTAAAGAGTCCGATCTGGTCACCGTGGGTAACGACGCGTGGGCGACCGGCAACCCGGTCTTTAAAGGCTCCTCGCTGATGTTCCTTAAACCGGGTATGCAAGTGCCGGTTTCGCAGCTGATCCGCGGCATCAACCTGCAGTCCGGCAACGACGCCTGCGTGGCGATGGCCGACTACGTCGCCGGCAGCCAGGATGCCTTCGTCAGCCTGATGAACAACTACGTTAACGCCCTTGGTCTGAAAAACACCCACTTCCAGACCGTACACGGCCTGGATGCCGATGGTCAGTTCAGCTCCGCGCGCGACATGGCGCTTATCGGCCAGGCGCTGATCCGCGATGTCCCGAATGAATACACCATCTATAAAGAAAAAGAGTTTACCTTCAACGGTATTCGTCAGCTCAACCGCAACGGGCTGCTGTGGGATAACAGCCTGAACGTCGACGGGATTAAAACCGGCCATACTGACAAAGCGGGCTATAACCTCGTGGCGTCGGCAACCGAAGGCCAGATGCGCCTGATCTCCGCCGTGATGGGCGGCCGCACCTACAAAGGCCGCGAGTCTGAAAGCAAAAAGCTGCTGACCTGGGGCTTCCGCTTCTTTGAAACCGTTAATCCGATTAAAGCCGGTAAAGAGTTCGCTTCTGAGCCCGCCTGGTTTGGCGATACCGATCGCGCCTCGCTCGGCGTGGATAAAGATGTTTATCTGACTATCCCGCGCGGTCGCATGAAAGATCTGAAAGCCAGCTACGTGCTGAATAACGCTGAGCTGCACGCGCCGCTGCAGAAAAATCAGGTGGTAGGCACCATTAACTTCCAGCTGGATGGCAAAACGATCGATCAGCGCCCGCTGGTCGTACTGCAGGAAATCCCGGAAGGCAATTTCTTCGGTAAAATCATTGATTACATTAAATTAATGTTCCATCACTGGTTTGGTTAAAAATCGACCACTTGAAAGTGTGATTTACATCCCCATATACTAGGTATCCTGATAACTCCCACACGTCGTGGGAGTTATTATTTTTTGTTGTAACACCGGAGCTGACATGAAAACCAAACTTAACGAACTGCTTGAATTCCCTACACCATTTACTTACAAAGTAATGGGACAGGCGTTGCCGGAGCTGGTTGACCAGGTGGTTGAAGTGGTACAGCGCCATGCACCAGGTGATTACTCTCCGACGGTAAAACCCAGCAGCAAAGGCAACTACCACTCTGTCTCTATTACCATCAATGCAACCCATATTGAGCAGGTAGAAACCCTCTACGAAGAGCTGGGCAATATTGAAATCGTTCGGATGGTGCTGTAAATCTCTTCCCCTGACCCGGCATCCACGCCGGGTCATTCTCGCTTTCTCGCTGTGATATACTGCCCCACTCAAATCATTCTCTCTCTGCGGAGACGTTGTTTTGCAGCACAATAAAATCCTCATCCGCCAGCTCGGCCTGCAACCTTACGAACCTGTCTCGCAGGCAATGCATGAATTTACCGACACCCGCGACGATGCCACGCTGGATGAAATCTGGCTGGTAGAGCATTACCCGGTGTTCACACAGGGTCAGGCCGGAAAGGCCGAACATGTTCTGGTTCCCGGCGAGATCCCCGTTATTCAGAGCGATCGCGGCGGACAGGTCACCTATCATGGTCCCGGACAGCAGGTGATGTACGTTCTGCTGAACCTGAAACGGCGCAAGCTGGGCGTACGTGAGCTGGTTACGCTGTTAGAGCAAACCGTTGTGAATACCCTGGCGGAGTACGGTATTGAATCGCACCCGCGAGCCGACGCCCCCGGCGTCTACGTGGGCGATCGAAAAATCTGCTCCCTGGGCTTGCGCATTCGCAAAGGCTGCTCATTCCACGGCCTGGCGCTGAATATCAACATGGATCTGTCACCGTTCCTGAGGATTAACCCCTGCGGTTATGCCGGAATGGAGATGACCCAGATGCGCCAGTGGCTGCCCGATGCCCGTACGGAGACCGTGTCTCCACGCCTGGCCGCCAATCTGCTGGCGTTGCTCAACGATCCACCCGCGGAATATCTTCAAGGCCGCTAGCCATCACGTCCCGCTACTGCGGGACGTCACATTTATCCCTCAGGCGCGATTAAGCCTTTATTTTTGCAATCAATTATCACTAATAAAATAATTGTGGCCGCTATAATGGTGCTAATCATCACTAGCGGAAATACAGAGTGGAAGAAAATAACGCTCAGAGCGTACCAACCGAACGAGTTGACGATCGCTACGATCGGCAGATGTTTCGCATTTTGCGCAACATAGACCTCAATTTACTCACTATTTTTGAAGCTGTTTACGTCCATAACGGTATCGTCAACGCGGCAAAAATACTGAATATCACGCCGTCGGCGATTAGTCAGTCCCTGAACAAACTGCGTGCCCTCTTCCCTGACCCGCTCTTTATTCGCAAGGGCCAGGGCGTGACGCCAACGGCCTACGCCACGCATCTGCATAAGCATATCAGCCAGGGGATGGAGGCGTTTCTCAACGCCCTGGATTTAACCGGCAATACGCAGCGGGAACGGGTAATAACCGTTGCCACCTCCCCGGCTATCGGCGCGTTGATCATGCCGGTTATCACCAAAAAGCTGCGGAGCGTCTTTCCCCAGATTTTGCTGCACAACGTCGCCATTACCGACGCGGCCAGCCAGTTAAACCAGCGTCAGGTTGACCTGCTGGTCGATAGCTTCCCCCACAGCGGGCAGGCGATTACGCACCATGTGCTATTTCAGGATAGCGTACATATCTTCTGCCGGGCAGGGCATCCGGTCCTCGCGCTCCCCGCAAACTCAGCAAACCTGAGCCAATATGAATTCGCTCTCCTGCAGCCCGAAGGCCAGCGCTATACGACAATCCTGCGTCACCTGGAGGAGCATCTCGGCGAACGCCGCTATGGTTTCAGCAGCTACAATCTGTTAACTCAAGCAGCCCTGGTCAACGACAGCGATATGCTGGGGCTAATCACTTCCGGAATGTTTTCCCTGGTCGAGAAGATTTGGCCCTTAAAGATGCTCGATTTCCCGCCGCTGCGGGAAGAAAAAATTGATATTGCGCTGCACTATAACAAGCTCAGCGCGCAGGAGCCCTTGCTGAAAGAGATCGTAGAGACGATTCGTCAGGCTTTTTAGCCGATAAGGCACGAGAGGGAAAAGCATAAAACAACAACTATTTTACAATTTGCCCGGCCAGCAGGCTGCTTTATGCCCCGTATCAATGATATACTGCCTGCGTTTAATTCAAAAATAGTTGATAAATGCAACATTTACTTGAATTGATTCGCTTTCCTTCGTCACTCGCAACTGGAACACGCACGCTATGAGTAAACCCATTGTGATGGAACGCGGTGTAAAATACCGCGATGCCGATAAAATGGCCCTTATCCCGGTGAAAAACGTGGCAACTGAGCGTGAAGCTCTGCTCAGAAAACCGGAATGGATGAAAATCAAACTTCCGGCTGACTCGTCCCGTATCCAGGGGATCAAGGCAGCGATGCGTAAGAACGGCCTGCACTCCGTGTGCGAAGAAGCCTCTTGCCCTAACCTCGCGGAATGTTTTAACCACGGAACGGCAACCTTTATGATCCTGGGCGCCATCTGTACCCGTCGTTGCCCGTTCTGCGATGTTGCCCACGGTCGCCCGGTGACGCCGGACGCCAACGAACCGCAAAAGCTGGCGCAAACCATCGCCGATATGGCGCTGCGCTATGTGGTGGTGACCTCCGTGGATCGCGACGATCTGCGCGATGGCGGCGCTCAACACTTTGCCGACTGCATCAGCGCGATTCGCGAAAAAAGCCCGACGATTAAAATTGAAACCCTGGTGCCGGACTTCCGCGGCCGTATGGATCGTGCGCTGGAAATCCTTCAGGCGACGCCGCCGGACGTGTTTAACCATAACCTGGAAAACGTGCCGCGCCTGTATCGCCAGGTCCGCCCGGGGGCCGACTACAACTGGTCCCTGAAGCTGCTGGAACGTTTTAAAGAAGCCCACCCGGAGATCCCGACGAAATCGGGCCTGATGGTGGGTTTAGGCGAAACCAATGCTGAAATCGTAGAAGTGATGCGCGATCTGCGCCGCCACGGCGTCACCATGCTGACGTTAGGCCAGTATTTACAGCCGAGCCGCCACCACCTGCCGGTACAGCGCTACGTCAGCCCGGATGAGTTCGAAGAGATGAAAGCCGAAGCGATGGCCATGGGCTTTACCCATGCTGCCTGCGGGCCGTTCGTTCGTTCCTCCTATCATGCCGATCTACAGGCCAAAGGCATGGAAGTGAAGTAATCTCTGCCTCGACCGCGGCGTTATATTTTTAGCGCAGCGGTCCGTTCTGCCGATGCGTTTCGTTACCCGCTAAAAATCCCACCCCGGTAACAGTTGGTTGCATCTTTTTCGTCAAAACCCAGTGCAAATAACAAAAGAGGCCGCAGCGCTATCGCTGCAGCCTCTTTGCCGACGCGGTTTATCCCCGCCGGTAGCGAGCCCCCTCGTTCAGGAAACTCGTCGCGAATTACTCTTTATGAGAGAGCTTCTGTGCCGGCGCTTCTTCAGCACTGGTCTTTTTCGCACTGTCATCGTCATCGTTCATGGCTTTTTTAAAGCCTTTGATAGCCGAGCCCAGGTCTCCACCCAGCGTGCGTAACTTTTTGGTACCAAACACCAGGATAATCAGCGCTGCGACTACCAGCAGTTTGGTAATACTAATCTCACCCATAGCTAACCTTCTTCTCTAATACAAGCTGCGAATACGCCATCATACACGCATACAATTAACGGCTATTTGACGCGCGGACACAATAGCAATCTGTAACAAGGTGAATCAAGCCTTGTTTAAAAAAACGTCATAATAATTGCGGTGGCGCAAAGCGGCGATTCTGCAACACCGGCAGACGCTCGCGTACCTGCTGAATATAATCAGCTGAAAGTTCGGCAAAAATCAACTGCGGCCGCTCTCCTGCCCCGGCAAGCGTTGTTCCTAAGGGATCGACAATACGACTCTGGCCGATATTACGCGTCCCGCACTCCCCGGCGGCGACAATATAACAGGTAGTATCCAGGGCCCGCGCCGCCAATAGCGTCGCCCAGTGGTGCTCCTTCAGCGGCCCTTTTACCCACGCGGCGGGCAACACGATGAGCTGCGCACCGCTGAGCGCTAACGACAGCGCCAGCTCAGGGAAACGTAAATCGTAGCAGGTCATCAGCCCGACGCGCATCCCATCCACCTCGATAAGCGGCGGAATCTGCCGCCCGGCATCGACCAGCCGGGACTCCTGAATATTGAAAGCATCATACAGATGCAGTTTCTGATATTGCGCAATAATCTTGCCCTGACGTAGCGCCACCAGCGTATTCGCTGCCCGTCCTTCGCCGGAAGGAATATGCAGGGTCAGCACCGTCGTCAACGCGCTGTTTTCGCTCTCTGCCAGCAAGAGCCGTAGAAAGCCGCCATCAAGGCGCTGGGCGGATTTAACCGATAAGTCCGCATCGCTATCGTCTCGCGCCAGCAGCGCTTCCGGGAGAACCAGAAGCGCAGCCCCCCGCTCCGCGGCCTGACGCATCATGCTCACGCAGGTCTGCGCGTTTTCCGTCCAGTCCGGCGTTACGGCAAATTGTCCGGCAGCAACAAGCATCTTTTCTCTCCCGTCAGGTTAGTCATAGCCAGTGAGGTCTTTCGCGCGCTACACTCGAAGTTTAGTCTCGATCAATAAACAGGGAATGACCGTGTTGCAACTCCTTTTGGCTGTGTTTCTTGGCGGCGGCACCGGCAGCGTTTTGCGCTGGTGGCTGGGTATGAAGTTTAACCCTATGCATCATGCTATCCCCATTGGTACGCTCACCGCTAACCTGCTGGGCGCTTTTATTATCGGCGCAGGGCTGGCATGGTTTAACCGCCTGACGGATATCGATCCGATGTGGAAGCTGCTTATCACCACCGGCTTTTGCGGCGGGCTGACCACCTTCTCCACGTTTTCCGCCGAAGTGGTGTTTCTACTCCAGCAGGGGCGCTTTAGCTGGGCGTTACTCAACGTACTGGTCAACTTGTTAGGCTCATTTGCCATGACGGCCACCGCGTTCTGGCTGTTTTCACATGCGGCCAGCCGCTAGCCCCTGACCGCAGGCAAAAAAAAACCCGCCATGAGCGGGTTTTTATATTCTACTGACGCGTTGCTTAGATAGGCATTACGTTTGCAGCAGAAGGGCCTTTGGCACCGTTAGTGATTTCGAACTCTACGCGCTGACCTTCAGCCAGAGTTTTGAAACCGTTGGACTGGATTGCAGAGAAATGTACGAATACATCTTTGCTGCCATCTTCCGGAGTAATGAAACCGAATCCTTTGGACTCATTAAACCACTTAACGTTACCTTTAATCTTAGACATCAAAATTACCTTTATATGAAAAAATCGACACTAATACTGTGTCGGGTATCAGTACACCAATTGTGGTACCTTTTGTCCAGCGCAACTTTGCTAAAAAGTGATAAAAGTCTCTATCTTTTTGCACCGGGCTCACGTTAGTCATTGTTTTTCAACAAGACAGTCCGCTTATCTCTTTTATTGCTATAAAAAATCGCATCAAAACTGAATGCGCGCCCAGGCAAAGTAAACGTTTCCGTTGTTATAGGTGCCCGGGATATAGGTCATCTGGAACGTGGCCGGGCCGTAACCGATAGAAGCCAGAGGCAGCACGACCGGAATCGGGATGTAGTTCCAGTTATCGCGCGCCGTCACGCCAAGCGTATAGCCTAAACCCAGATGGAAATTATCGTCTGCTAAGGGACGCCAGGTTTTCTCCCAGCCATAGCCGCCGATAGGCTCCCACTTATTATAAGAGTCTTTAAAGGCCATCAAATAGATGCCATGCCAGTTCCCTTTATCATCCCAGCGCGAGACGCCGAAGCCGGCGCCCCAGGGACGTTCGTTGTAGCGGTCCGTTTTCTCTTTGTCATAGGCGAAACGGGCGTGCCAGGTCACCGCGGGGATATAAAGATCATAGTGCTCAGGCTCACTCCAGGTCTGCGCGACGTTATCGCTCAGCGTATTGTAGCCGTCGCGAAGCGTCGAACTAAACGATGCATTAGCGGAGGTGGATGATAGCAGCAGGCCCAGGCATCCCAGAAACAACCCTATAAATCGACGTCGCATTACACTTTTCTCTTACCAGTATCATTTTTAAAGCGGAGTAAGATAACAAAGATAATCTTAATACTACCTTAACGGTATTAGGCAAACTCTTGATTTATCCGGTGCAAAAAATCTGAAAATCTCTCGCGTCCAGGCTTTGACCGGGCGGGCATGTTACTGCCTGACAGGGATTCTCATCGATTTATTGATTTGCGTCAGCGAGTTTTGCCCGTTTTTTAGGCACATTCCCTCACTAAATTTTTTCTTCGCTTCATTTATTAGTAGATTCTTTGGGTTAATGGTTTAAGGGTAAAAGAATGCTTACGCTAGTAGAGATCCTGATTGGGATTGTGGTCATTGTGGGCGTCGCCCGCTATATCATTAAAGGCTATTCCGCCACCGGCGTGCTGTTCGTCGGTGGCTTAGTATTACTCATCGCCAGCGCGCTGATGGGGCATAAGGTTTTACCAGGCGACGCAAAGAGCACCGGTTATTCAGCAACCGATATCGTTGAATATATTAAGATACTGCTGATGAGCCGCGGCGGCGACCTCGGCATGATGATCATGATGCTCTGCGGTTTCGCGACTTATATGACGCACATCGGCGCCAATGACATGGTGGTGAAGCTGGCGTCAAAACCGCTGCGCTTCATTAACTCCCCCTATCTACTGATGATCGCCGCTTATTTCGTTGCCTGCCTGATGTCGCTGGCCGTCTCCTCCGCTACCGGTCTGGGAGTACTGCTGATGGCGACACTGTTCCCGGTGATGGTCAATGTGGGCATCAGCCGCGGCGCTGCCGCCGCTATCTGCGCTTCTCCGGCGGCGATTATTCTCTCCCCCACTTCCGGGGATGTCGTGCTGGCCGCCAAAGCCGCCGAAATGCCGCTGATTGACTTTGCCTTTAAAACCACGCTGCCTATTTCTATTGTGGCCATTATCAGCATGGCGATCGCTCACTTTTTCTGGCAGCGCTACCTGGATAAAAAAGAAAACGTCGCCCATGAAATGCTCGATGTAAACGAGATAACCACGACCGCCCCCGCTTTCTACGCCATTCTGCCGTTTACGCCGATAATCGGCGTACTGATTTTCGACGGAAAATGGGGCCCGGAGCTGCACATCATCACCATTCTTGTGCTCTGCATGCTGCTGGCGGCGGTTCTGGAATTCTGCCGCGGCTTTAACACCAAAAATGTGTTCAATGGCCTGGAAGCGGCGTATCGCGGCATGGCTGACGCGTTTGCCGGTGTGGTGATGCTGCTGGTAGCCGCCGGCGTCTTTGCTCAGGGTCTGAGTACCATTGGCTTTATTAACGGTCTGATCTCTATCGCCACGTCGTTCGGCTCCGCCAGTATCATTCTGATGCTGGTGCTGGTCATTCTGACCATGCTGGCGGCGATGACCACCGGTTCCGGTAACGCCCCCTTCTATGCTTTCGTTGAGATGATCCCGAAGCTGGCGCACTCTTCCGGCATCAATCCGGCTTATCTCTCGATCCCGATGCTGCAGGCATCTAACCTTGGCCGAACCATTTCTCCGGTCTCCGGCGTGGTGGTCGCCGTGGCCGGGATGGCAAAAATTTCGCCGTTCGAAGTGGTGAAACGGACCTCTGTCCCGGTGCTGGTTGGTTTGTTAGTGGTGATTATCGCCACCGAAGTTCTGGTTCCCGGCAGCGCAATCCGCTAACGCTGAAACCGTGTGAAAAGGCGCCTGTTGGCGCCTTTTTTATGCTTTAATAACTCAATGTTATCAATGACCATTTGTCATCAGGAATAAAAATGTTCAGGAAGGATTTCGTTGCCATTGCCCTTTTGCTCAGCGCCGCCCAGGTCAGCGCAGATCCGCTGATCGCCACGCAATACGGTGATTTTGACCGCTACGTGCTGGCTCTCTCCTGGCAAACGGGGTTCTGCCAAAGTATGCAAGACCGAAACCGCAGCGAACCGGAAGAGTGCCGCCTGCAGCAGGAACTCAGCAATAAAGCCGATTTTCTCACCGTTCACGGCCTGTGGCCGAGCCTGCCAAAATCTATTGCCGTGCGCGGGGTGGACGAGCGCCGCTGGATGCGCTTTGGCTGTGCGACCCGCCCTGTTCCCAATATGCCGGAAGCAAAAGCCGGGCAAAAATGTCGGGCGGCTGAAACCGGGCTCTCGCTGGAAATGGCCAATAAGCTTAACGGCGTGATGCCGGGTTCGGGCGGTAACTCATGTCTCGAACGTTATGAATACGCCAAGCATGGCGTTTGCTTTGGTTTCGATCCTGACAACTATTTCGGCACCATGGTGCGCCTGAACGGCGAGATCAAACAGAGCCATCTGGGCGCTTTCCTGGCCAGGCACTATGGGCAAACCGTTAGCCGGGATGACTTCAACGCCGCGGTTGCTGAAGCCTATGGAAAACAGAACGTCAGGGCTTTCAAGTTAACCTGCAACGGCAACCCCGCCTATCTGACTGAGATGCAAATCTCCATCAAAGCCGCGGCCATTAATGCCCCTCTCTCCGCTGATTCATTCTTACCCCAACCCCATCCGGGGAACTGCGGTAAGCAATTTCTGCTGGATAAAGCCGGCTAGATTTCATACAACTTCGCTATGGTTCGTTGATGAATGTGCGTTTAATCACTTCAAACCACCAGCAAGTCTCAGTATGATGAGAGGACATTAACCCTTGCCATTTTCGGTGAGGGTTTTCTTTTACGGACAGGTTCCTGGATAACATGGAGTATGAGATGACCAGACCCGCAATTATCATTAATGAACTGGATGCAGAACGCATCGACAGGCTGCTGGAACAACCGGCTTTCGCCAACTCACCGGTAGCGGACGCGCTGAATGACGAGCTCGACCGCGCGCAGATGCTGGCCCCGGAAGCCATGCCGCATGATGTTGTCAGCATGAATAGCCAGGTCAGATTTCGCGATTTAACCACCGGTGAAGAGCGCATCCGCACGCTGGTTTTCCCGGCGCAGGTCACGGATAGCGCCACCCAGCTTTCGGTGATGGCGCCGGTTGGCGCAGCCCTGCTGGGCCTCAAAGTCGGCAGCACCATTCACTGGGAATTACCGGGCGGCACCTCAACGCACCTTGAAGTGCTGGAATTGCTGTATCAGCCGGAGGCCGCTGGCGATTTCCACCGTTAATCTCCCCGCTGCCTGAAGCGTTTCGCGCTTTATCCAGAGGATGTTACTGCATCCTCTTTCTGCATCTTTCGCTCTTCTCCTCTCTTTTGACAAACTTTTACGCCGCCCTCGTACCGTTCTGACAATTTTGCGACCTGAATGGCACAATACTTTCCTATAATGTGTTGATATAAAAGCAGACGAACAAGGAGGAATGCATATGTATAAAACCATCATTATGCCCGTTGATGTCTTTGAAATGGAGTTAAGCGATAAAGCCGTTCGCCATGCGGAGTTTTTAGCCCAGCAGGACGGGGTTATCCATCTTCTCCACGTACTGCCCGGTTCATCAAGCTTCACGATGAGTCGTTTTACCGCCGATCTGCGCCGCTTTGAAGAGCATTTGCAGCATGAAGCAGAAACGCGCCTGAAAACGATGGCCGGCCATTTCAGCATTGACCCGTCGCGAATCAAAATGCACGTCCGCTTTGGCAACGTGCGCGATATGGTCAATGAACTGGCCAATGAAATTAAAGCCGATGTGGTGGTGATAGGCTCCCGCAACCCTTCAATCAGCACCCATCTGCTGGGTTCCAACGCCTCAAGCGTGATTCGCCATGCGCATATTCCGGTGATGGTGGTCAGGTAGCGGCAGTAAGGTAAAAAAAGAGGCTACCCCAGGGTAGCCTCTTTGCTGTGCAGGTTTAGTCTTACTTTATTATGAATTATGCAGTCTTAGTGCGAATCAGGTAATCGAACGAGCTCAAGGACGCCTTCGCACCTTCGCCGGTGGCGATAATAATCTGTTTGTACGGAACGGTCGTGCAGTCGCCGGCAGCGAAAACGCCCTTCACGTTGGTTTCACATTTCGCATCAATGATGATTTCACCCATGCGGTTGCGCTCAATCGCGCCTTCCAGCCAGTTGGTATTCGGCAGCAGACCGATCTGCACGAAGATCCCCGACAGCGCAACATGATGCTCATCGCCGCTCACGCGGTCGCGGTACTGCAGGCCAGTGACTTTGCTACCGTCGCCCACCACTTCCGTGGTCTGCGCGTTGAGAATGATATCGACGTTTTTCAGGCTGCGGACTTTATCCTGCAGAACCTGGTCGGCCTTCATTTCCGGCGCGAACTCCAGCAGAGTAACATGTTCAACAACGCCAGCCAGATCGATTGCCGCTTCCACACCGGAGTTACCGCCGCCGATAACCGCCACGCGCTTGCCTTTAAACAGCGGGCCGTCGCAGTGCGGGCAGTAGGTCACGCCCTTGGTACGATACTGATCCTCACCCGGCACGTTCATGTTACGCCATTTCGCGCCAGTGGCAATGATAACGCTACGCGCTTTCAGCACCGCGCCGGAAGCGGTCTCAACCTGATGCAGGCCGCCTTCAACCGTCGCCGGGATCAGTCTGGAGGCGCTCTGAGAATCGATCACATCAACATCGTATTCGCTGACGTGCGCTTTTAATGCGCCAGCCAGTTTCTGGCCTTCCGTTTTGGGTACGGAAATATAGTTTTCAATATCAACGGTATCCAGCACCTGGCCGCCAAAGCGTTCACCCATCAGGCCGGTACGAATGCCTTTACGCGCGGAGTAAACGGCTGCCGCTGCGCCGGACGGGCCGGAGCCAACGATTAAGACATCATAGGCTTCACGTTTATTCAGCTCTTCCGCCGCGCGTTTTTCCGCGCCGGTATCCACTTTGGCAACGATTTCCGTCAGCGTCATGCGACCCTGACCAAATTCCTTACCGTTCATAAATACCGCCGGTACGCCCATCACGTTGCGTTCGGTGATTTCATTCTGATACGTTCCGCCGTCAATCGCCGTGTGCTTGATGCGCGGGTTCAGTACCGCCATCAGGTTCAGCGCCTGAACCACATCCGGGCAGTTATGGCATGAAAGCGAATAGTAGGTTTCGAATTCAAAATCACCGTCGATATTGCGGATCTGCTCCAGCAGGGTCTGCGCTTCTTTTGACGGATGACCGCCGGTCCACAGCAGAGCCAGAACTAAAGAGGTGAATTCATGTCCCAGCGGAGAGCCGGCAAAGCGCGGCCCCTGGCTGGAGCCGGGATTGGTAATCAGGAATGACGGCTTACGCACCGCCAGGCCGTTATCTTCTTTGAAGGTAACTTTATCTGACAGTTCAGCAATTTCAGCCAGCAGTTCCCTGATTTCTGCCGATTTAGCGCCGTCATCCAGCGTGGCAATCAGCTCAACAGGTTTGGTCAGCTTCTCAAGATAAGCCTTGAGCTGGGTTTTCATGTTGGTGTCGAGCATTTTTATCTCCTGGGCTTAAAACATCATCATGCAAGCGGCCTCGTCCGGGCAGCCTGAATACGCTTGCATCATGGTGTTGGAATGAAATGGGCGCCGGTGCGCCCATGACTGAAATAATTTCCCAAGTCTTTCACGCCATAGCTGCGTTGGCGTGAAAGACGATGGAAATTTAGATTTTGCCGACCAGGTCCAGAGATGGAGCCAGAGTCGCTTCACCTTCTTTCCATTTAGCCGGGCAAACTTCGCCTGGGTGAGAAGCTACGTACTGAGCTGCTTTGATTTTACGCAGCAGGTCAGACGCGTCGCGGCCGATACCTTCAGCGGTAACTTCGATAGCCTGGATGATACCCTGCGGGTCAACAACGAAGGTGGCACGATCTGCCAGGCCTTCATCTTCACGCATGTTGTCGAAGTTACGGGTCAGGGCGCCAGTCGGGTCGCCGATCATCGCGTATTTGATTTTCGCGATGGTTTCAGAGCTGCTGTGCCACGCTTTGTGGGTGAAGTGAGTGTCGGTAGAGACGGAGTAAACGTCTACGCCCAGCTTCTGCAGTTCTTCGTAGTGGTCTGCCACATCGCCCAGTTCGGTCGGGCAAACGAAGGTGAAGTCAGCCGGGTAGAAGAAGAAGACGCTCCAGCGGCCTTCAGTATCTTTCTCGGTAACTTCGATGAATTCACCGTTTTTGAACGCCTGGTTTTTGAAAGGTTTGATTTTGGTATTAATTAAGGACATCTATACTTCCTCCGTGTTTTCGTTGAGGTCTAAGTTAACGAATTTTTCCTGACTCGACCAATGCGTTTGCATTATCGAATCAATAAGCGTTATCTAACAACCGGAACAAGACAACTTTGTGAACCTGTCAACGCGATGGCAATCTTCTACCGCGTTTCGCATTATATGCGCTGAAAAGTAAAAAGGCCGCCCTAGCAGGCGGCCCCGTTACCTGAAACACCCGCAGGTAGGTTCAGCGCCAGTAGCTGGCAGTGTGTTGCGCTCTACACCTTAATGTAACAGCTAAGGGATTACATCACCCGCTGAACGAAAGGGCAATCCGCGCGGCGGCAGGTCTTACCTATGGCTGTAATAGGTTTTACCGCTAGCCCTACTTTTCCCGGTGTTTTCACCGGGCATCATCATGTCGAAACGCCCGTTCTTTCTGACATGTTTCCCGCGTTAGCGCGATGCAGACGGTCACCACTGCCGCTCTTCCAATTGCCATACTTGCCCGCAGGACCAGCGAAAGCCGGAGAATAAAAATATTTAATTACCGCCCGCGGTTGATGAACACCCTCAGTGCCACACGCGGATCAGTAATTTATAATATGAATAACCCAATAGACTTCAACAAGCGTTCGGGCTTCCCCTTAAAGAAAAACTACAGATGATAAGCGGGGCAAGATAAGTATTTATAAATGACCTCCTCCCCTGCCTTCAGCGGTACACAAAAGGATCTGGTAGAATGCGCAACGCTGGTATATATTTAGATAAACTTAATAACAGCGCCTGCATTAAATAATAAGAAACAAATATTCACACAATGAATATAATACAGACATATAGTCACCTATTTTCCATACCGCCAGCTTAACAGGACGTTGATAATGGCTAATCTTTACGATCTCAAGAAATTTGATCTGAACCTACTCGTTATTTTCGAATGCATTTACCAGCATTTGAGCATCAGTAAAGCGGCGGAAACGCTATTCATTACGCCTTCTGCCGTCAGTCAGTCGCTACAGCGGCTACGCACCCAGCTGAATGACCCGCTATTCGTTCGTTCAGGTAAAGGAATTACGCCTACCACCGTCGGGGTTAATCTCCACCATCATCTTGAAAAAAATCTTAATCAATTAGAACAAACTATTTATCTCACCAATCGTTCTGAATTAAAGAAACGTCTGGTTGTTTATGCGCCGCAGCTTTTTATTACCCCTAAAACAACCAGCCTGATCCATATGTTATTAGATGATTCAAACCTTCACGTTGAACATCATGACCTGCTGGCGTCAGGAGAGTCGGTAGAAAGCCTGCTGGCCTACCGTAAAGCCGACCTGATATTCAGCACCACCCCCCTGTCATCGCGAGCCACGGTGTGTAAACGTATCCAGGAGCTGGACATTTCACTGGTTTGTAGCGAAAATCATCCACGGCTGGCATTGCTAACAACGACGAAAGCCATACTGCAGGAGCGCTTTACTTATTATATTTGTAACGATCAGGGAACGAAGTCTTTTCAAAGCCAGGCTGCCGGCATACTTTCTGATAGAAAAATTTCTTTCAGTAGCGACTCATACACCGCTATCCTTAATGTTATTCAGCAAACTGATATTATTGGTTTTGTGCCTACCTGTATTTTAGAGCACATCAGTTTCCATAATAAATTTAAAATTATAGAGACGCCATTTAAGATCCCCTCCATCGCTATTTATATGATTTACAATCGGGTAAACCTTGACGACCCGAACTTTGCAAACTTTATCGACGAGTGCGAAAAGAATAATATTATTGAATAATTTAAGCCATTTGATTTAATTGATGAATGATAACTAATCGCTTGATTAAGAAATAAATATGATATAAGTACACAGTATCTTTAAGAATTAAAGGAATAATGGCTGTGTCTTTTATAAAACTTCCATTACCCGAGTCCGTTCTGCAGGCCAGTCAGCAGCGAATAGAATGGGTAATGGAAAACTTCTCCCGTATTTGCGTCTCTTTTTCTGGCGGTAAAGATTCTACAACCATGCTGCATCTCACGGCGCAGCAGGCCCGCCGTACAGGCAAAAAGATTTGCGTCCTGTTTGTCGACTGGGAAGCGCAGTTCTCCTGCACCATTGCGCATTGTGAAAAGATGCGCGCAGAGTATCGCGACGTTATTGAGCAATTTTTCTGGGTCGCGTTGCCTCTCACCACCCAGAACTCTCTGACCCAATATCATCCCGAATGGCAGTGCTGGGAACCCGGCGCGCGCTGGGTGCGCCAACCGCCAGAGGACGCGATTACCGATCCCGGCTTTTTCCCGTTTTATCAATCGGGCATGAGTTTTGAAACGTTCGTTCGCGAATTTGCCGATTGGTTTTCGCGAAATCGTCCCGCGGCGATAATGATTGGCATCCGCGCCGATGAATCGTTAAATCGGTTTATCACCATCTCCTCGCAGCGCAAGCTTCGCTTCGCCGACGATAAACCCTGGACCACCTCCGCGCCGGGCGGACACGCGTGGTACATCTACCCTATCTACGACTGGAAAACCGCCGATATCTGGACCTGGTTCGGTAAAAGCGGCCTTTCCTACAACCCGCTCTATAACCTGATGTATCAGGCGGGCGTTCCGCTGCGCTATATGCGTATCTGCGAACCCTTTGGCCCGGAGCAGCGCCAGGGGCTGTGGCTCTACCATGTGCTGGAGCCTGAACGCTGGGCCGTCATGTGCCAGCGCGTCAGCGGCGTCCACTGCGGCGGGGTCTACGCCGGTCACGATAATCAGTTCTATGGCCATCGTAAGCTGGATAAACCCGCGCATCATACCTGGAAAAGCTTCGCCCTGTTTTTACTCGACAGCATGCCGGAGAAAACGGCGGAACATTACCGCAATAAAATCGCCGTCTATCTTCACTGGTACCAAAAAAAGGGAATGATGGATATTCCGGACACGCAACCGGCGGATATTGGCTCGAAAGACGTCCCGTCCTGGCGGCGCATCTGTAAGGTTCTGTTGAACAATGATTACTGGTGCCGCCAGCTCTCTTTCAGCCCGACCAAAGCGACGCAATATAAACGCTATCGCGAACGGATGAATAAAAAGCGCCAGCAATGGGGAATACTATGCAACGACAATTAATCCAGGATCTCGAACGCTATCTACAATCGCTGGAAGATGAAGAGGAAAAGATTACTGCGCTTAACGCCTTTCGCCAGATTCTGCATGAATATAGCCCCTTCAAATCACAACCGGTTGACTGCGTATTGTGGGTAAAACAGGACGCCGTTTTGCCTAATGATTACAACCCAAATAACCTTGCTCCACCGGAAAAACGCCTGCTGTTCACCTCGCTGGAAACGGACGGCTTCACGCAGCCCATTGTGGTAGTGAAACAGGATCAGGAGCGCTATTCCATTATCGACGGTTTTCACCGTCATGAGCTGGCGAGCGGCAGAGCGGCGCTGAAGAAACGGCTGAAAGGCTACCTTCCCGTCACCTGCCTGGAAAAGAGCAGCCCCGGGCGTGATTCTCTGATGGCCGCCACCATCCGCCACAACCGGGCGCGCGGACGTCATCAGATTCATGCGATGTCGGAAATCGTCCAGGAGCTGGCGCATCTCGGCTGGTGTGACGAGAAAATCGGCAAAGAGTTAGGGATGGACTCAGACGAAGTATTGCGCCTGAAGCAAATCAACGGCCTGGTGGAGATGTTCGGCGACCGTCAATTTTCTCAGGCGTGGACCGTTAAATAACTACAGACGACACAGTCGTTCCGCCGCAGCCAGCAGCGTGGCTGGCTGTTTGGCGAAGCACAGGCGTATCAGCTTATGCGGGAACGGATCGGCGCAGAACACCGACAGCGGGATCGCCGCGACGCCGATCTCGGTGGTGAGCCAGCGGCAGAAGTTGACATCATCCAGATCGGAGACCGCGCTGTAGTCCGCCAGCAGGAAGTAGGTCCCTTCGCAGGGCAAAATTTCCAGACGGCTGGCGCGCAGCGCATCAATAAACAGGTCCCGCCGCTCGCGGTAAAACGCCGGCAGCTGGCGATAGTGCTCTGGCTCGCTGCGCAGCATATCGGCAATCGCCAGCTGAGCGGGCGTATTGACGGCAAAAGTCAGATACTGATGCACTTTACGCAGCTCGGCGCTAATGGCGGCAGGCGCCACGCAGTAGCCCACCTTCCAGCCGGTCATATGAAAGGTCTTGCCAAACGAAGAGACCGCCACCGCCCGCTCGCGCAGCTGCGGATGCGCCAGCACGCTGGCATGCCCTTCGGCGGCAAAGCAGATATGTTCGTAAACCTCATCGCTCAGCACATAGATTTCACGATCGGCAATCGCCTGCCACAGCGCGGCAAAATCTTCCCGCTGCCATACCGTCGCTGACGGGTTGTGCGGCGTATTGAGGATAACCAGCCGGGTTTTGTCGCTGAGGCTCGCGGCGAACTGCTGCCAGTCAACGCGAAAATGCGGCGGCTGGAGAGCAATGCGCTTCAGCACGCCGCCCGACAGCTCAATCGCCGGGGCGTAGCTATCATAGCTAGGGTCAAAGCAAATGACTTCGTCGCCGGAACGTACCAGCGCGGTAATCGCCGCATAGAGCGCTTCCGTCGCGCCGGCGGTAACGGTCACGTCGCTGTTGGCATCGGGACGGTAGCCGTACAGCTCTTCCGTTTTATCGACGATGGCGTCGCGTAGCGCGGCCACGCCGGTCATCGGCGCGTACTGATTCGCCCCCTGCGCCACGTGATGCGCCAGACGCTCCTGCAGATAGCGCGGACCATCGAAATCCGGGAACCCCTGCGACAGGTTAATCGCCTGATGCTGCTGGGCCAGAGCGCTCATTTGGGTAAAGATCGTGGTGCCCAGTGAAGGAAGTTTACTCTCAGGAATCAGTGGCTTATTGCTCATTCTTTTTGTACCGTCTGTGATGCTGTTGTTGAAGCCACTATAACACGATGTTAATATTTGGCAATCAAGACGCTTAGACGTCTAAATGATAATGTTATTTCGCTTATGCTTATGAGTGGAAAACAGCGAGCAGCACAACGCCACCGTCAGCACGACCTACCGCTCACTCTGGAGAACTCATGATCCGCGCTATCGTGACCGATATTGAAGGCACCACCAGCGACATTCGCTTCGTCCACAACGTCCTGTTCCCGTACGCTCGCGAACGCCTGGCCGGCTTCGTGACCGCCCAGCAGTTTGTCGATCCGGTAAAGACCATTCTCGATAACCTGCGCGAAGAGATCGCCCAACCGGCGGCCAGCGTCGAGCAGCTTATCGCTACCCTGTTCGCCTTTATGGACGAAGACCGCAAATCCACCGCCCTCAAGGCGCTCCAGGGGATTATCTGGCGCGAAGGCTACGTCAATGGCGACTTCACCGGCCACCTGTATCCTGACGTCCTGCCGTCGCTGGAAAAATGGAAGTCACAGGGTATTGATTTATATGTATATTCCTCAGGCTCTGTCGCCGCGCAGAAATTGTTATTTGGCTACAGCGACGAAGGTGATATTACTCATCTGTTTAACGGCTATTTCGATACCCTGGTAGGCGCCAAGCGCGAAGCGCAGTCCTACCGCAATATTGCTGAGCAGCTGGGACAGCCTCCTGCCGCCATTCTGTTCCTGTCCGATATCCATCAGGAGCTGGATGCCGCCGAAGAGGCCGGCTTCCGCACCCTACAGCTGGTGCGCGGCGACCGTGACCCGGCCAGCCACCATCCGCAGGTTCAGCGTTTTGACGATATTCATCCGGAGCAGATCCCAGCATGAGCGCATTAACCATTTTTTCCGTGAAAGACCCGCAAAACTCTCTCTGGCACAGCACGAACGCCGAAGAGATCCAGCAGCAGCTCAACGCCAAAGGCGTCCGCTTCGAGCGCTGGCAGGCCGACCGCGATTTAGGCGCGGCGCCAGCTTCAGAAACGGTTATTGCCGCCTATCAGCATGCGATTGATAAGCTGGTGGCTGAGAAGGGTTACCAGAGCTGGGACGTGATCAGCCTGCGTGCGGATAATCCGCAGAAAGAGGCGCTGCGGGAAAAATTCCTCAACGAGCATACCCACGGAGAAGACGAAGTGCGCTTCTTCGTCGAGGGAGCCGGCCTGTTTTGCCTGCATATTGGCGACGAGGTATTCCAGGTGCTCTGTGAAAAGAACGACCTGATTTCCGTTCCGGCGCACACGCCGCACTGGTTTGATATGGGCTCGGAGCCCAACTTCACCGCCATCCGCATCTTCGACAACCCGGAAGGCTGGATTGCCCAGTTTACCGGCGACGATATCGCCAGCGCCTACCCGCGGCTGGCGTAACGCCGCGATTCAACGGGTGAACAGGCTTATCATCACTCTCAAGGCGCTTTCCCGGAGGCGGCGCGTAACGCGCCTGTCCGGGCTACCCGACCCGCAAACGGCGATGATCCTGTAAGCCGGGCAAGGCGCCAGCCGCCGCCTGGCGATTCTCTGCGCCTAAGCGCCAATAAACCTCGGCGGGTCGAAAGCGGTCACCGGCGGCAGCGCGTCCCTCCACGGCGCAATCTCCACCCAGCAGCTTTGGGCGCTGCAGCCCTGCCCCAGCCGCGAGCTGCCGCGATCTTCGGTCAACACGTTGGGATTGCCGTGCTTATCCAGCGAGCCTTTTTCATTCGGGTCCAGCGGATCGTACCAGGCGCCGGTCGACATCTGCACCACTCCCGGCAAAATCTGCTCGCTGAGATGCACGCCGGCGAGAATCGCTCCCCGGGCGTTAAAGACCTTGACCACGCTGCCTTCGCTGATGCCCCGCGCCTGCGCATCCTGCGGATGCATCCACAGCGGCTCGCGCCCCTGAATTTTCGTCGCCCGGCTCACGCTGCCGTGATCGTACTGGCTGTGCAGGCGGGTGCGCGGCTGGCTGGAGAGCAGATGCAGCGGCCAGCGCGCCGCCTCCTGCCGCTGCCAGGCCGCCTCCTGCTCATCCCACCACGGGTGGCCGGGACACTCGCGATAGCCAAACCCGGCGATGGTTTCGGAAAAAAGTTCGATCTTGCCGGAAGGCGTAGAGAGCGGATAGCGCTGCGGGTCGGCGCGAAAATCCGCCAGGAAAACCTGCGGTTTCTCCGGCGCGCTGTATTCCAGCACCCCCTGCCGCCAGAATTCATCAAACGACGGCAGCGCGATCCCCTCTTCCCGCGCGCGCGGCCGCGACGCTTCGTAGATCTCCCGCAGCCACTGCCCGGCGTCACGCCCCTCGCTAAAGCGCTCGCCGCAGCCCAGCCGCTCGGCAAGGTCGCAGAAGATGGCGTAATCATCGCGCGCTTCGCCCACCGGCGGGATCTGCGCGCTCATGGCGATCATAAAACCGTCGTGACCGCCGCTGCCGATATCTTCCCGCTCCAGCGACGTGGTGACCGGCAGAACGATATCGGAAAATTTGGCCTGCGCGGTCCAGAACTGTTCATGAACGACCACCGTTTCCGGCCGCCGCCAGGCTTCACACAGGCGGTTAATATCCTGATGATGATGAAACGCGTTGCCGCCGGCCCAGTAGACGAGGCGGATGTCGGGATAGCGCAGATGCTGGCCGTCAAACTCGTATGCCTCGCCCGGATGCAGCAGCATATCGGAAAGGCGCGCCACCGGAATCACCTGGTTTACCGCGTTCTCTCCGGCGGGAAGGCGCGGCCCGGAAAAGGCCTTACGCGTCGCCCCCGCCAGATTGGTGCAGGCGTAGCCAAACCCCAGTCCGCCGCCCGGCGTACCGATTTGCCCCAGCAGCGCGGTGAGCGCCACCGTCGCCCAGTAGGCCTGCTCGCCCTGGCGCGCCCGCTGAATCGACCAGGAGATATTGACCATCGTGCGCTGGCTGGCCATCTGGCGCGCCAGCGCGGCAATCCGCTGCGCCTCAATACCGGTTATTGCCGCCGCCCACTCCGGCGTTTTTGCGACGCCATCGCTCTCCCCCATCAGGTAGGCGCGATAGGGCGCGAAACCCACGGTATGGCTGGCGATAAAACCGCTGTCGTAGAGGGATTCATTAATCAGCACATAACAGAGCGCCAGCAGCAGCGCGGTATCGGTTCCCGGACGGACGGCGAGCCACTCGGCGCTCTCCACGGCGCTCAGGTCATTACGCACCGGGCTGATATTGATAAAGCGCGTCCCCTGCGCCTGCATCTTTTCCAGCCAGTATTTCAGCATATGGTCGTTGGCGCCGCCGCCGTTGACCTGCGCATTACGCAGCGGCAGGCCGCCGAATGCGACAAACAGCTGGCATTCGCGCGCCAGCTCGGAAAAGTGGGTATGCTGGCGGTGCAGCGGGCTCAGCGGCCCGAGAATATGCGGCAGGATGCGCTCGCCCGCCGCGCTGCTGTAGGTGTTGGTGCTGGCGGTATAGCCGCCGAAGCACTTGAGGAAGCGGTGCAGCTGACTTTGCGCGTGGTGAAAACGGCCGGCGCTGGCCCAGCCGTAGGAGCCGCCGAAAATCGCCTCATTGCCGCAGCGCGTTTTGACCGAATTCAGTTCGCGGGCCAGTAAATCGAGCGCCACCTCCCAGCTCACCTCAACAAACGGCTCTTTGCCGCGCCCCTCGCGCGAAGCCGGGCCATTTTGCAGGTAGCCCGCACGCACCGCCGGACGGTGAATGCGCGTCTTGCTGGTGACCGCATCGGGGAGCGACTGACCAATACGTGAGGGATTTTTATCCCAGGGCACCGGCGTCACCGCCTCAATGTTGCCGTCACGGGCCTGGACCTGCCAGGTTCCCCAGTGCATTACGGTCAGATTATGTTGTTTTTTCATCTTGCCTGTTTTCTTCTCACCCGATAAAGGCCGCCATAATAAAGCGTGCGAATCCTGGGAATAAAATACGTATCACCATACAATCTGCTACAGAGAAAGGATTTTCCACGCAGAATAGCTCTACGCCATTCCAGGATGCGATATATTACAGCGACAGAATAATTTTAATTAAGCAGCAATCTTTATTTGAATAAATAAGAGTTGCAAGCAAATTAAGCCCACAAAATAAAAAGGGATTAAGCTGCATCATGAAATATTTTCAGGTTACAGATAACAAATTTACGTTTTCCTCAGGCAAATCTGCGATATAACATCGTTAATATGCCCTAAATAATTCAAGTTTCAGGACAAAACGGTTAACCGCTTTGAACAGCGCTTGCGCTGGCCCCGTAAGGGGTGAGGCCGCAGGCCGAGTAACGCGGCAAGTAAGAGAGTCCCGAATCACTTACTCAAGTAAGTGATTCGGGTGAACGCACGTAGCCAACGCACATGCAACTTGAAGTATAACGGGTATAACTTAGACATATTTTGTATTTGAGATTGTGTGGCTGTTGTTGTCATGCTACTGCTCCGCACAGCCACCTCCATCACAGGACCATAATAAGAATGTCGCAGAAAATGAAATTATTGCCCATCGCGCTGGGCCTGCTCTCGCTCGCCTCCGTCAACGCTCTGGCGGCGGATGCCTTATCACTTCAGGGAAAAACTATCGGCGTCGCCGTGGTCGGGACGCAGCACTTCTGGGATCGTGAAGCCTATAAGGGTGCGACCGAAGAGGTAGAGAAACTGGGGGGTAAAGTGATCGGCGTCGATGGCGGCCGCGATAACCAGGTTCATGCGAATAACCACGATATTTTACTGTCGCGCAAGGTCGATGCGGTAATTAGTATTCTGGGCGACAGCGCCGTTGAGCCTAAATTCAAAGCGCTACGCGATGCCGGCATTCCGGTATTTACCGTAGACCACGTTTCAAAATATTCGGTCAATAACACCACCTCCGATAACTACACCCTGGGATCGACCATTGGTCGCTATATGGCCGATGAACTGGGCGGCAAAGGCAACGTTGCGGTATTTAACGCATTCTCCAGCTCCCTGCGTATTTGCGGCATTCGTTATGACCAGTGGAAATATGTCCTCAAAGATTATCCGGATATTCACATTATTCAACCGGAGCTGGCCGAGCAGTTTGCCAACTCGCCGGAAGATGCGCGTAAGAAAACCCTCGAACTGCTGAGCCAGTATCCAAAAGGCAAACTCGACGCCATCCATGTCGCCTGCTGGGATCAGCCGGCTATCGGTATTGTCCAGGCGCTGGAAGAGACCGGCCGCGATAAAGACGTCAAGGTCACCGCGATCGACGCCGGCCCGGAAACCCTGGAGATCATGGCCGAGCCGGGCAGCCCGTTCGTCGCCAACGTCGCCCAGCAGCCGCACCTGATCGGCCAGACCTCCGCCGATAACGTCGCGCGCTACTTCGACAAACAGAAGCTGCCCCTGCAGACCTTTATTCCGGTGGTGCCGGTGAAAGGCCCGCAGGAGGCAAAAGCGGTCTACAAACAGCTGGGATATGGCGAACTGCAGTGATCACTCCATCCTCCGGCGGGGTTAACCCCGCCGCTGGTCTGGCGATGAACCAGATCGGCAAAAGCTTTGCCAACGTGACTGCATTAAATGCGGTCACGCTGCTTCTGAATCCCGGTGAAATTCACGGCCTGATCGGCGAGAACGGCGCGGGAAAATCGACGCTAATAAAAATCCTCGCGGGCGTCTACCGGGCCGACAGCGGCAGCGCCACCCTTGACGGCGCGCCGCTGCCGCTCGGCAATCCCGCGGCGATTGAAGCGCTGGGTATCCGCGTTATTCACCAGGAACTCAACCTGATCCCGCACTTTACGGTGGCGGAATCGGTGTTTCTCGGCCAGGAGTACCGCACCCGCTGGGGCGCGCTGGACCGGCGGCGAATGAACGCGGCCACCCGGGCGTTTTTCCGCGACAGCTGGCAGCTGGATATTCATCCCCGCCGCCTGATCCGCGACCTCAGCCTCGCCGAACGCAAGCTGGTGCAAATCGCCAGAGCGCTGATCGACGGCGCGGCAAAGCTGGTGGTATTCGATGAACCCACCGCGCCGCTGGAAGCGCAGGAAGCCGGCCTGGTCACCTCCGCGATTCTGCGCCTGCGGGAACAGGGGATCGCGATTCTCTACATTTCCCACTATCTCAACGAAATCGCCGCCCTTTGCGATCGCGGCACGGTGCTACGTAACGGCGAGGTGGTCGGCTACCCCGACCGGGCGCTTCTGCAGAATACCGACGCGCTGATCAAAATGATGGTCGGCCGCGATATCGAACAGCTCTATACCCCGCGCCAGAGCAGCGCGCATCAGGTCGATGCCGCTGCCCCGGTACTGTCGGTTCGCCATCTCAGCGACGGGCAGCAGTTACGCGATATTACCTTTGATATTCAGCCGGGAGAGATCGTCGGCGTCGCCGGACTGCTGGGCGCCGGGCGCGACGTGCTGATCGATCTGCTTTACGGGCTACGCCGCGCCCGCAGCGGCACGATAAGCGTTGACGGCCAGCCGAAGCGGCTGCGGACGCCGTATCAGGCAACCCGGGCCGGACTGGCCCTGGTGCCGCGCGACCGCCGCCATCAGGGGCTGATTCTCCCCTTCACCACCGCCGACAATATCAATCTGGCCTCGCTACCGGAGACCGCCACTTTCGGCTGGGAGCACCGCGGCCGGGCGCTGGAAAAAGCGCGCAGCTGGATCGACCAGCTCTCTATCCGCCCCGGCCGTCCGGAGCTTCCGGTGCGCTTTATGAGCGGCGGCAACCAGCAAAAGGCGATTCTCGCCCGCTGGCTGGGCACCGATGCGCGGCTTTTTATTCTTGATGAACCCACTCTCGGGGTGGATATCGGCGCGCGCCGCGATATTTATCAGCGCACCCGCGAGCTGGCGGATCGCGGTCGCGGCGTACTGGTCTCATCCAGCGACGCGCCGGAGCTGCTGGGCCTTTGCGACCGCATCCTGGTGATGTGGCGCGGCGAGCTGGTGGCCAATCTCCCGACCCGGGGGCTGACGCTGGACGCGCTGCTGGTGACGATTAACGGTGGACAGGAACAACAGGTATGAGTGCAGGTATCCAGCGCCGCCCCCTTCCGGGCATCACGACGCTTATCGAAAAATTTCCCCTGATTCTCTTTTTTGCGCTGCTGGTCTGGCTCAGCCTGCAGTCGCCTTTCTTTTTAAGCTGGCAAAATATCAGCATGATGCTGGTGCAAAGCGTGCCGCTGGCGATCCTCTGCTTCGGCCTGGTCTGCGTGATTGCCGTCGGCGGCGATGATGTGGTCTCCGGCGGCATCGACCTGTCGCTGCCCGCCATCGCGGTGCTCGGCGTCGCGCTGCTCAGCCTCGGCATGGCGGAGTGGAACACCCCTTACCTGGCGCTGCTGTTACTGCTGCTCGCCGTTAGCCTGGCCTGCGGCGCCGTCAACGCCACGCTGGTGCTGGCGGCGGGCCTGCCGCCGCTGCTGGCGACCCTGTCAACTTCGGTGGCCTTCACCGGGCTGACCGACCTGCTGACCGGCCAGCGGCGCATCGCGGTGAGCGACCCGCTGATGGTGGCCTTTCGCGATAACGATCTGTTCGGCATTCCCTGGCCGCTGATCTATCTGCTGGCGGTATTCGCGCTGTTTCAGTTTTTGCTCCACCACTCCCGCTTCGGCCAGCATTTACAGGCGGTGGGCGGTAACCGCGATATGGCGCAGATGAGCGGACTCAACGTTCGCCGTTTGACCATTATCGTCTGGCTGCTGGCGGGCATCGCCGCCGGCCTGGCGATTTTGCCGCTGCTCAGCCAGGGCTCAGGCAGCTCCAGCGGCACGGCGACGCCGCTGCTGCTGGAAACCGTCCTCGCGACCTTTATCGGCGCGGCGTTCTCGCGGCGGCGCGTGGTCACCATCTGGGGGGCGCTGCTCGGCGCGGTGCTGGTCAACGCGCTCTCTAACGGGCTCGGCCTGCTGGGAGTGAATATTTTCTGGATGGGCGCGATCAAAGGCGGCCTGATCCTCGTGGTGCTGGCAGCTTCGGCGGTCAGACATAAAGGAGGCCATTAATGAGCCAACTGACGCTCAAGACCCCCTCAACGGGGCAAACCGGCAGCGGTCCGCTGGCGTGGCTATCGCGAGCAGGATTCGGCGTCATTACCCTGCTGGCGATTGCCCTGTTCGGCTGGGCGAACCCGGTATTTCTGACCTTCGATAACTGGGCCAATTTGCTGCAGGGCAGCGCGATTCTGCTGATCGTGGCGATGGCGATGACCCTTATCGTTAGCGCCGGGGCGATTGACCTCTCCGTCGGCGTGGCGCTGGATTTCGGCGCCGCTTTTGCGCTGGTGGCGCTGAAGACCTGGCACCTGCCGTGGCAGGCGGCGGTGGGCTGCGCGCTGCTCGGCGGGGTGATTATCGGCCTGCTGAACGCCTTTCTGATCCTTGTCTGCCAGATTCGTCCGTTCCTCGCCACCCTCGGCACCTGGTTTATCGCCAGCAGCGCCGAGCGTATCTATACCGACGGCGGCGGCTCTATCTCCTACCGCCGGATGGCGCCGGAGTATCACGATCTGGCGGTCGGCAATATCGCCGGTATTCCGACGCCGGTGGTGATTGTGCTGGCGCTGTGGCTGGTAGCCTGGCTGCTGACCGAACGCACGCTGTTTGGCAAGTACGTGCGCGCTATCGGCCAGAACGGCGAAGCGGCGCGTATCGCCGGGATCCGCGACCGCCGGACCATGCTGTGGGTGCTGGTGGCGGCCTCCGCGCTGTGCGCCGTCGGCGGCGTCATTCTCTCCGCCAACCTGCGCCAGTTTACGCCGCTGGCCGGCCAGGCCTACCTGATGGACGCCATCGCCGCGGTCTTTATCGGCACCGCCTTTAACCGGCTGGGCCGGGTCAGCATCGCCGGCACCCTCGGCGGGGTGCTGTTTCTCGCGATTATTGATAACGGCCTGAACCTGATGGGGCTGAACTACCTGGTGAAGGATGCGCTGGTGGGCGTGATTCTGGTGGTCGCGCTGGCCCTCTCCTTCTGGCAGGCGCGTCTGCGCCAGACCCATCGTTAAGCGGAGCACCTATGGCAGCTTTTGACGCCGTCTTTGTCGGCCTGACTATTCTTGATATCGCCGGTCGCCCGGTGATCGACATCCCGCCGCGCGGCGGGGTAGCCTTTATCGAACAAATTCGTCTTAACCCCGCCGGAACCGCCGCCGGAGCCAATATTAATGCCGCGAAGCTGGGCATTCGCACCGCCGCGGTGGCCTGCCTCGGTGAAGATGAAAAAGCCGATTTTATCCTCGCCAGCTACGCGCGTCTGGGGATCGACTGCTCGCTGGTCCAGCGCACGGCGCAGCAGGAAACGTCGGCGACGATCCTGCCCATCCGCCCCAACGGCGAGCGCCCGGCGCTGCACTGTCGGGGCGCTTCCGATGCGCTTTTTATCCGCGAAGAAGAGTTTGACGCGATCCTCGACTGCCGGTTCCTGCACCACGGCGGCACCGGCCTGCTGGCGGCGATGGATAGCGGGCAAAGCGCGCTGCTGCTGCGGGCGGCGAAAGCCCGCGGCGTCACCACCAGCTTTGATTTAATCGCCCCCGACGCGCGCACCCTGGATCTGCTGCGCCCGCTGCTGCCGTCGGTGGACTACTTTATGCCTTCCCTTGAAGAAGCGGCGTATCTCTCCGGGGAGACCCAGCCGGAAGCGATTGCCCGCGTCTTCTTTGCGCTTGGCGTCGGAACCTGCATTCTGAAGGACGGCGAAAACGGCTCCTGGCTGCTGACCCGCGACGGCGCCGTCGAGCATATCGCGCCGTTCCGGGTCGATGCCGTGGATACGACCGGCTGCGGCGACAGCTACTGCGGCGGCTTTATTGCCGCGCTGGCCCGGGGGTTAAGCGTCAAAGCGGCGTGCGAGGTGGCTTCCGCCGTCGCCGCGCTGGTGGCGACCGGCATGGGATCGGATGCCGGCGTGGTGGACTGGCAGCATACGCAGGAGTTTATGGCGACCCACCGTCGCGGATAACAAGCTTCGCCGCCGCATTGCGCGGCGGCAAGCGCGGCTTAACGCCACTGATAAAGCAGCGGCTCTCCGGCGACATAGCGCTGGAGGTCGGCGGCAATCATCGCCGTATGTTTAGCAATGCTCTCCCGCGTCGCCCCGGCGATATGCGGCGTAATAATCACGTTATCAAACTCGGTGACAAACGGATGGTCGCGCCACAGCGGCTCGCGATGGTAGACATCCAGCGCCGCGCCGCCCAGCGGGCCGTGGCGCAGCGCGTGAATCAGCGCGTCTTCGTCCACGACCGCCGCGCGCGAGGTATTGATCAGCAGCGCGCCCGGCTTCATGCTGTTCAACAATGGCGCGTTCACCAGCCCATCGCTGTGCGGGCCGCTGCTCAGATGCAGGCTCACGATATCCGCCTCGCGGAACAGCCCCTCAAGGGTCGTCTTTTGCAACCCCGGTTCGTTGATATCCTCGGCGGCGACAAACGGGTCCACCACCAGTACCGCCATGCCAAAGGCGCGGGCGATACGCGCCACCCGGCGGCCAATATTACCGTAGCCAATCAGCCCCAGGGTTTTGTTGCGCAGCTCGCTGCCTTTAAAGACTTCATAAGGGCTTTGCGGACTAACGTCCCACACTACATCGCGGCGCAGCCCGCTCTGGGTGGCCTGCGCGGCGTTTTCGGCGTGGGTGAATTCGCCGCGCTTCAGCGCCGCGTGGGATTGCGGAATATGCCGCGCCAGGCTCAGCATCAGCCCCAGCGTCAGCTCGGCGGCGGCGTCCGCGTTGCGCCCCGGCGTATAGAGCACGCGGATACCGCGCGCCTGGGCGGCTTTGGTATCGATGTTCACCGGATTGGCGCGGGTGCAGGCGATCACCTGTAAACGCGGGCAGGCGGCGATCACCGCTTCCGTCACCTCATCGTAGCTGGTCACCAGCACCTCGGCGTCGTGGGCCAGTTCGATCAGCTGGCCTGCGCTCAGCTTCGGCTTGCCCAGCGCCCAGCCTTCTACCCGCAGTTCGCCCAGTTGCTGAAAAGCGCTGAGGTCGCCGGCGTGTTCGGCGGTAAAAACAATTTTCATATGCGTTGTTCCTGAGAAATACGTTGAAGCGCCTCGCGGCGGGCCTGCCACACCGGGAGCATCTGCTCGCGCAGCAGTCGATACACCGGATAGAGCGCGGCGTAGCGGCTGTGCGCCTGCGGATGGGGTCGATAGCGGGTCTGCTCCAGCGCCGGATAGCGGCTCAGGGCATCGACGCTGCGCGCCGCCAGAATCGCCGCGCCGCGCGCGCTAAGCTCGTTGAAAGGACTGGAAACCACCGTTCTGCCGGTGCAGTCGGCAATGATTTGCAGCCAGGTTGCCGAAGCCGCGCCGCCGCCGGTCAGGTACAGTTCGCCGCCCTGCGGGTAGCCCTGAAGCGAGTCGACGATAGCGTAAGCCAGCCCTTCAAACACCGCCCGCAGCAACTCCGCGCGGGTGGTGTGCTGGCTAATGCCGAAATAACCGGCCCGCGCCTCGGGGCTAAAGAACGGGGCGCGTTCGCCGTTGAGGTAGGGCTGCCAGAAGACGCCGCCGCTGCCGGGCTCAACGCTGGCGATATGCTGTTCCAGCTGCTGTAAATCCGGCTCCAGCGCAATCTGCTGCTGGAGCCAGTCGATGTTCGGCGTCCCGGCCTGCATCGGAAAAAGGTTAATAAAGCTGCCCGCTTCGGTATGGGTGACGTAGCGCGTCCCCTCGTTGACCGTCTGGCGACCGTGGCAGACGATACCGGTGCAGCAGGTGGTGCCAAGAATGGTATAAATATCGCCATCGTTGACCGCGCCGCAGCCCAGCGCCGCGCTGCACACATCCAGCGCGCCGGCCGCCACCGGCGTGTCCACAGGCAGCCCGGTGAGCGCCGCGACCTCTTCACGTAGCGCGCCCGCCTGCACGTCCGGCGCCAGCAGCGGTGGGAACAGAGATTGTAAATCTGCCAGGCCCATCTCATTGAGCACCACCGTGGATAGCTTTCCGCTCTGCTGATTCAGCAAAGAGGTACTGGCATCGGTAAGATCCAGCGCCGCGACGCCGGTGAGGCGAAAGCGGATCCAGTCCTTGGCGAAAAACAGATAGCGGGCCGCCGCCAGCCGCTCCGGCTGGTGATGCTTGAGCCAGCACAGCTGCATGCTGGTATTGCAGGGCTGCAGATGGGTACCGGTATCGTCAAAGAAGCGACGGTCAAAACCGGGGCGACTGAGCAGTTCGCTCATCAGGTCGCGGCTGCGGGTGTCGCTCCACAGGATACCCGGCCCGACCGGTTCGCCTTCGGCGTCGCTGAGCCAGACCCCTTCGCCCTGCCCGGCAAGGCCGATGGCGCGTAAACGCCCGCTTTGCAGCGCCGGATACCGGGCGATATCGCGTAAAATCGCCACCACCGACTGCCACAGCTGGGCCATATCCTGCTCGGCGTGACCGTTGGCCGACAGCCGCGGGCCGGTGTTCTGCGCCGCGCTGGCGCACGCCTGAAAGCGTTCATCAAACAGCACCGCTTTCACGCGCGAGGTGCCGATATCGATTCCGAGATAAAAATCCATGCCTGACCCGTTGGTGAAGAGAAATTAGTCGCGCTCGTAGCGGCGGCGCATCAGTTCACATTCGAACAAAAATTCCAGTCCTTCGAGCTGGCGACGGGCTTCGTGAATGTCTTTGCCCCAGCAGGTCAGGCCGTGGCCGCGCAGCAGGAAGCCGTAGCGCAGCGGGTGGGTCTGCGCATAATCTTCAATGCGCGCCGCCAGGGCATCGATATTCTGGTCGTTATCAAAAATGGCGACCGGCACGGTATCGAGATGGCTGTGCTGGCCGGTCAGGGTTTTCTGCATCTCATAGCCCTGCAGCGCCAGGGTGGCGCTTTTTTCAATCCGCGACAGCACGGTCGCGTTGACGGTATGCACGTGCAGCACGACATTCGCTTCCGGGAACAGGCGATACACCAGGGTATGCAGGCCGGTTTCAGCAGAGGGTTTACGTCCGGAAGGCGCTTTATTGCTGGCGATCTCCACCTGCAGGAAATCCTCCGTCGTCAGGCTGCCTTTATCGCGCCCCGACTCGCTCAGCCAGCACCAGGTCTCATCCTGACGCACCGACATATTGCCGCCGGTGGCCGGTGCCCAGCCTTTCGCGCCGATCCAATGACAGGTGGTGACCAGTTGCGCGAGTCTTTCTTGCCACATAGCAGTTCCTTAGTTTAGCGATGTTGTATTTAGCCGTCTAAATGGCTATTTACCCGATACTAACACCGCCGGCGTAAGCGAACAATATTTCAGGAAAGACTTACATTGATAATGGTTATATCAGAAAAGCATATGAAATTACTGTTTTTAACAACAATACAACTGAGCATTTTCATGACGCAAAAATTACCGCCTGCGGGCGGTTAAAAAGATGGGGGATCGTGCCGCCGGGAAACGGCGTAAAATTGGCATCATTTGTCGATTCTGACCTGCCCCCCAGGTCGGGTAAGACGCCAGCCGTCGTCCGACAAAATGCGGGGGCAGGAGTCACATCCCACTGCCCCACGGCGGTGCAAAACATGGCACTGTGCACACATTTATGGCAAACAACGGCCGTTTAACGCCGTTTTATGTGCATACTGCCCACCCCATTGTGTTACCCCTGCCCCGCTTTTTCTGGCACACCTCTTGCTACCCCTCTGCCATCGCTATTTGGATAGCCACTCAGAGGTTCCACCATGTCAAACAGCAATGATTTTCCGCTCGTCGAAGTGCCCGCCGCCGGGCGCAAGGGCGTTTTTTCCATCTCGATGGTTCTGTTCAGCTTTACTTTTTTCACCGGCACCATGTTCGCGGGGGGCAAGCTTGGCGTCTCTTTCTCCATCGTTAACCTGCTGTGGATTGCGGTTATCGGTAACTTTCTGCTGGCCCTGTACGCCGCCTCGCTCGGCTGGATTGCCGCGCGCAGCGGGCTAAATACCGTGCTGATGGGCCGTTTTTGCTTCGGTGAAATCGGCAGCAAGCTCGCCGATTTTATTCTCGGTTTCGCCGAGCTGGGCTGGTACGCCTGGGGAACCGCGACGGTCGCCATCTCGCTGGTCAAAATCCTCGCCCTGCCTGCGGCGATGACGATTCCGCTGATGATCCTGTTCGGCATCCTGTTCTGCGTCACCGCGCTGGTGGGCTATAAGGGGCTGGATGCGCTGTCGCGCGTATCGGTACCGCTGATGTTTATTCTGCTGGTGGTGTCGATGTACCTTGCCGCCCATCACGCCGGCGGCTGGCAGGCGATGACCCAAATCGAACCGGGTGAAACCATGACCTGGTCGGCGGCCATTACCATGGTATTCGGCACCTTTGCCAGCGGCGCGACCCAGGCGACGAACTGGACGCGGCTGGCCAACTCCAGCCGCACCGCCATCGTCGCCAGCATGAGCAGCTTCCTGATCGGCAACGGGCTGATGATTATCGCCGGCGCCTGGTGCGCCATCGTCTACCAGCAGGCCGATATCGTGGAAGTGCTGATTTTGCAGGGGCTGTCGGTCGCCGCGGTGATAATGCTGTGCCTCAACCTGCTGACGATTCAGGGGCCAACGATCTACAACGTCTCGGCCGCCGCCTGCCATCTGCTGCGCAGCGAGCGTCGCCGCACCCTGACCGTGGTTGCCGCCGGGGTCGGCATTCTGCTGGCCATTGGCGGTATGTATGAAATGCTGATCCCTTTCCTCGTGCTGCTGGGCAGCATCATTCCGCCCATCGGCGGCGTGATCCTCGCCGACTACTGGTTTTATCGCGGCGGCCGCTATCCGCTGCTGCACACCGCCCGTTTGCCGCGCTTTAACTGGCTGGGTCTTAGCGCCTACGCGGTGGGCGCGGTGGTGGCTTACCTGTCACCGTGGATTGCCCCGCTGGTTGGCATTACCGTTTCCGCGCTGGTCTATATCGCGCTGACGCGTCTGAGCAAACGTCAGCCCGCCGCTGATTCGGTCGCGGAGCAGTAGCCGTGAGCCTGACGGTCAGCGAAATCCTCGCCCTGGAGGGGCTCTCCGCCATGCGCCTGCGCGCCGGTAAGCAGGGGCTGCAGCTGGCGGTTCGCTGGTACTACGTGGCGGAAAATGAAAATATCGCCGAATGGATCATGGGCGGGGAGCTGGTGTTTATCACCGGGATCAACCATCCCCGCGATGAAGAAAACCTGATCCATTTGCTGATGGAGGGCAAGCAGCGCGGGATCGCCGGGATGGTGATCCTCACCGGCGACGCGTACATTCAGGCGATCCCGCCGCGCCTGATTGCGCTGGCCGACGAGCTGGGCATTCCGCTGATCGAACAGCCCTATCTGCTGAAAATGGTGATCGTGACCGAACGCATCGGTACCGCGCTGGTGCGCAGCGAAAACGCCCTGCAATCGCAGCGCGATATTCTGCTGCAGCTGTTAACCGGCGACTATCCCGACCTGCAAATCCTGCATCAGCGGGCGCTCCACCAGCAGCTGGATTTTACCCGCCCGCTGCGGGTGGCGGCGCTGCGCCTTGAGGGGATACCGCGCCTGTTTCGCCAGTTTCCGCCGGAGCAGGCCGAAGCCTGGCTGCAGCAGGCCCGCCGCACCGTACGCCAGCGGCTGCAGCAGCAGCTCAATCAGCAGGGCAATCCCTTTCCGCTGGTCGAGCGCAGCAATATGTTTCTCTTTCTGCTTCCGGATGAGGAAGGCGAGTTTTATCAGCAAAAAACGTGGCTCCAGGCGTGGCTGATCGCGCTGGCGGAGGGCGACGACGGGCTATCGCTGCTGTGCGGCCTTTCGGCGCCGGTGCAGCAGCTGCAGGGATATCAGCGCGCGCTGTCGCAGGCGCGTCAGGCGCTGGACCTCAGCGATAACCTGCGTCCGGCCCAGCGCATCAGCGACTACCAGCAGCTGGGGTTTATCAAGCTGCTCTCCGCCGTTAGCGACCCCGCGCTGCTGAGCGACTTTATGCACGACACCCTCGGCTGTCTGATTGAGCCGGATCGCAAAAGTCCCTGGCTGCTGATGGAGACCCTGGAAACGCTGCTTCAGGAGAGCGGCAACGTGGTCAGAGCCGCCGAGCGGCTGGGCATTCACCGCAACACGTTGCATCAACGCATTCAGCGTATTGAAAAGCTGACCGGCTATCCGGTCAGCCACCCGCAGTTTCATCTCAACGCCTCGGTCGCCTTAGCGATCTGGCGTATGTCGCAAAATCATTTACGGGAACAACCATGAAAATTATCAACGCGCGCCTGCGCCATCAAGAAGCGCTCTATACCCTCGACTTACAGGACGGCCTGATTAAAAGCATCACCGCGCAGGCCGCGGCGCAGGCGGCTGACGCCGACGATATCGACGCTGAGCAAAAGCTGGTCATCCCGCCGTTCGTCGAACCGCATATCCATCTTGACGCCACCCTGACGGCGGGCGAGCCGGAGTGGAATATGAGCGGTACCCTGTTTGAGGGCATCGCCCGCTGGAGCCAGCGCAAAGCGAGCGTCACCGTCGAAGATACATGCCAGCGGGCGCTGAAAACCATCGGCATGCTGCGCGACAACGGCGTGCAGCACGTGCGCACCCACATTGATGTCACCGACCCTTCCCTGACGGCGCTTGAGGCGATGCTGAGAGTGAAAAAAGAGGCGGCCCATCTTATCGATCTGCAGATCGTCGCCTTCCCGCAGGAGGGCATTGAGTCCTTCCCCGGCGGACGCGAACTGATGACCCGCGCCATCGAAATGGGCGCCGACGTGGTGGGTGGCATTCCGCACTATGAAAATACCCGCGATAAGGGCGTCAGCTCGCTGGTTTTTCTGATGGACCTGGCCGAGCGCCACGGCTGCCTGGTGGACGTGCACTGCGATGAAACCGACGACCCGCAGTCGCGCTTTCTGGAAGTGCTGGCGGAAGAGGCCCGGGTGCGCGGCATGGGCGCGCAGGTCACCGCCAGCCATACCTGCGCCATGGGCTCCTACGACAATGCCTACTGCTCGAAGCTGTTCCGTCTGCTTAAAGCGTCTGGCATCAATTTTATCTCCTGCCCGACCGAAAGCATTCACCTGCAGGGGCGCTTCGACAGCTGGCCGAAACGCCGCGGCGTGACGCGGGTGGCAGAGCTGGACCGCGCCGGGATCAACGTCTGCTTTGCCCAGGACTCCATTCAGGATCCGTGGTACCCGCTGGGCAACGGCAACATCATGCGCATCCTCGACGCCGGGCTGCATATCTGCCATATGCTGGGATACGAAGATTTGCAGCGCTGCCTCGATCTGATTACCGATAACAGCGCCCGCACCCTGTGCCTCGGCGACAACTACGGCATTGCCGAAGGACGCCCGGCGAACCTGCTGATCCTCGATGCGGAAAACGACTACGACGCGCTGCGCCGCCAGGCCAAAGTGCTGACCTCCATTCGTCACGGCAAAGTTATTTTGCAGCGCCAGGCGGAGCAGATTCGCTATCCGGCATAAGCCTGACGTTGACGCGGCCGCGATGCCGCGTCAACCCACTGCTCGCCCGGGGATTTATGTGGTACCTTTTAACGACTTTTTCCGTGCCGGCCATGGGTTCCAGCGTCGGCGCGGGCTCACTGAGGATAACCCGTACCCTGATACTATGAGCGAAAAAAAATGGATTAAGGCAGAGGACGTTGCCCGACTCGCTGGCGTCTCCCGTTCCGCGGTTTCCCGCACCTTTACGCCCGGCGCATCGGTGGCGGAAAAAACCCGCCAGAAGGTCCTCGCCGCGGCGGAAACGCTGGGCTATCAGGTCAACATTATCGCCCGCACGATGAACACCGGCAGCAGCAATTTTATCGGCATCGTCACCGCCGGCTTTGATAACCCCTTCCGCAGCAAGCTGCTGTCGCCGCTGGTCCACCAGCTGGCGCTCAACGGTTTTATGCCGCTGCTGATGAACGCCGACGATCCGCAGCAGCTCGCCCCGTCGCTCAGGCAGCTGCTGAGCTATCACGTCGCGGGGGTCATTATCACCTCCGGGGCGCCGCCGCTGTCGCTGGCGGAGGAGTATCTGGAGCGAAAAATCCCGGTGACCCTTATCAACCGCCACGCCGAGCTGGCCGGCTGCGATCGCGTGTGCAGCGACAACGCGCAGGGCGCGAAGCTGGTGGCCGACCTGTTTGCCCAGCGCCAGTGGCGCCAGGCCGGGTTTATCGGCGAAAGCCTGGATAACTTCAGCACCCGCCAGCGCTACGAAGCGTTTGTTGCCCATACCCAGGGTATGGAGGTCGCCGCGCACTTCTGCGACAGCAGCGGCTATCAGGCGGGCTTTGCCGCCGCCAGGCAGCTGCTTGCCGCGCATCCGCAGCTGCAGGCGCTGTTCTGCGCCACCGATATGCTGGCGCTCGGCGCGCTGGACGGCCTGCGGGCGGACAACCCCGCCGCTTCGCTACCGGCGATTATCGGCTTCGATGATATTCCCCAGGCGGACTGGCAGCCCTATCAGCTGACTACCGTGCAGCAGAATACCGCCCTGCTCGCCCACCACGCGGTGGATCTGCTGGTCACGCGGATCGCCAAATTCAGCCTGCCGTCACGCCATCGCGAAGTGCCGGTGAAACTGATCGTTCGTCAAAGCGCGAAATGAAAAATTCATTTTATGCCGGAGCGATCACAGAATAATATTTTTAATCCATCCACACTCATTTTGCCCTTCGGGGCCGTTTTTTTCAGGCAATTTGCACACGTGTGCAAAATAGGGAGTTATGATGAAATCACTGGAATCAAATGAACTGCAGGCCCGCTACCGTTTAGCCTGCGAACTGGCGAAGGCCGGTGCTGAACTGGCGTTCGAATACTATCAACAGCGCGACCGGCTGACGGTGGATCATAAAGGCGACGATCTGCAGGACGTGGTCAGCGTCGCCGATAAACGGGTCGAAGCGTTTGTTAAGCAGCGCATTACCGACGCCTTCCCGCAGGACGGTTTTCTCGGCGAGGAGAGCGGGACGCAGATGCCGGACGCGCGCGTGCTGTGGGTTGTCGATCCCATCGACGGCACCAGCTGTTTTCTTAACGGCCTGCACACCTGGTGCCTGTCGCTGGCCATCATTGCAGACGGCGAACCGGTTATCGGCGTGGTGTACGACCCCAACCATCGCGAGCTGTTCCACGCCCTGAAAGGCCAGGGCGCGTGGCTTAACGATGCGCCTATCGCGCCGCATCCGGCAGCGACGGTCAAAGAGGGCGTGATGGGCGTCGGCACCTCGCACCGCGTGACGCCTGCGGTTTTTCTGCCCTTCCTCGATGCGCTGCTGAGCGACGGCGGGATGTTTATCCGCAACGGCTCCGGGGCGCTGATGAGCGCCTGGGCGGCGGCGGGCAGGCTTATCGGCTACTACGAACCGCATATGAACCCGTGGGACGGGCTGCCGGGGCTGGTGCTGATGCGCGAAGCGGGCGGCCTCAGCAACGACTACCTGGCAAACGACGGGATTCGTCACGGTAATCCGCTGCTGCTGGCCAGCAAGACGCTCTATCCACAATTAAAAAACATGCTTTGTCACCCCTTACCTTAACCGCATCGGGTCAGGCTTTATCTGATTATGTACTCTACACAACGACAATCAACCCTAAATAATTCGAGTTGCAGAAAGGCGGCAAGTGAGCGACAAATTCGTCGGGAACGAATTTGACCAGCCGAAGGCTGGCCTCCGGTGAGAGGCAGGAGCCTCTCATTAATCCCCAGGAGCTTACTCTGGTAAGTGACTGGGGTGAACGAACGCAGCCAACGCATATGCAGCTTGAAGTATGACGGGTTAAACCTCATGGACGAACCACACTAATCAGTCAGGCCTCCGACCTTCGGAGATACCATTATGTCTGGAAGAATTATCGCATTTTTTCGCGCTTCGCCGCCCAAAGCGGGCGGAGAGTTCGATGAGCGGCGCTTTCGCAGCGTGCGCTGGCAAACCTTTATTACCATGACCCTGGCGTACGTCACGTTCTACGTTTGCCGGCTGTCGTTCACCGTCGCCAAAAGCGCGCTGGTGGAGCTTGGCATTACCCCGACGGAGCTGGGCATGATCGGCTCAACGCTGTTTTTCAGCTACGCCATCGGCAAGCTGGTCAACGGCTTTATCGCCGATCATGCCAACGTGGTGCGCTATATGAGCCTTGGGCTGCTGCTGAGCGCCGGGATGAACCTGATGATGGGGATGACCAGCAACGCCATGCTGCTGGCTATCTTCTGGGGGATTAACGGCTGGGCGCAGTCGATGGGCGTCGGTCCGTGCGTGGTATCGCTGGCGCGCTGGTACGGCTGTAAAGAACGAGGCACCTTTTACGCCATCTGGTCGACGGCGCATAACATCGGCGAAGCGATGACCTATATGGTGATCGCGGCGGTGATTGCCGGATTCGGCTGGCAGATGGGCTATCTGTCGACCGCCGCGCTCGGCGCCGCCGGGGTGGTGCTGATGCTGTTGTTTATGCGCGACTCGCCGCAAAGCTGCGGCTTCCCGTCAATCAACGTGATTCGCGACGAACCGCAGGAGGAGACGGAAGCCCGCGGCTCGGTGTTTAAAAACCAGCTGCTGGCGCTGCGCAACCCGGCCCTGTGGGCGCTGGCGCTGGCCTCGGCGTTTATGTATATCGACCGCTACGCGGTGAATTCATGGGGGATCTTCTTCCTGGAGCAGGATAAAGCCTACTCTACTCTCGAAGCGTCCGGGATTATCGGGGTCAACGCTATCGCGGGTATTGCCGGAACGATTATCGCCGGGATGCTCTCCGACCGCTTCTTCCCGCGCAACCGCAGCGTGATGGCCGGTTTTATCAGCCTGCTCAACACCGCCGGCTTCGCGCTGATGCTCTGGTCGCCGCACGGCTACTACACCGATATTCTGGCGATGATTATCTTCGGCGCTACCATCGGGGCGTTGACCTGCTTCCTTGGCGGACTGATCGCCGTCGATATTTCGTCCCGTAAAGCCGCGGGCGCCGCGCTCGGCACCATCGGTATTGCCAGCTACGCGGGGGCGGGACTCGGCGAGTTTCTGACCGGCATCATCATCGATAAAACATCGATAATCGAAAATGGCAAAACGCTGTATGACTTCAGTACGCTATCGCTGTTTTGGGTAGGCACCGGCCTGATGTCCGCGCTATTCTGTTTTACCACCGCCGCGATTGTCGCCAGGCGACACGCGACAGAGCGTCAGACCTCATTCTCGTCATAACCTTTTAACTTATAAGGAATATTTTATGATGCCTGTACGACATCAGGTTTTGCTACGCCTGCTGCTCGCCTGCGCCCTGCCGCTGCTGGCCGCGCCGGGCCACGCCGCCGCGCAGTTTACGCTGGAAAAAGTGGTTGAGCTCAGCCGCCACGGCATTCGTCCGCCGACGGAGGGCAACCGGGAGGCCATCGAAGCCGCGACCCAGCGTCCGTGGACGCAGTGGACCACTCACGACGGCGAGCTGACCGGCCACGGCTATGCCGCCGTCGTCAATAAAGGTCGTGATGAAGGCGCACGCTATCGTCAGCTCGGACTACTGGCGGCGGGCTGTCCGGCGAGTGGAGAGATTTACGTGCGCGCCAGCCCCCTGCAGCGCACGCGGGCCACCGCCCAGGCGCTGGTGGACGGCGCCTTTCCCGGCTGCGGCGTAATGATTCATCACGTCAGCGGCGACGCCGACCCGCTGTTTCAGACCGATAAATTTGCCGCCACGCAAACCGATCCCGCCCGCCAGCTGGCGGAAGTGAAGAAGACGGCCGGCGATCTGGCGCAGCGTCGGCAGGCGCTGGCTCCGGTGATTCAGCTGCTGAAAAACGCCGTCTGCGCGCCCGATAAGCCCTGCCCGGTATTTGACCTGCCGTGGCAGGTGGAGCAGAGCAAAAGCGGCAAAACCTCGATTAGCGGGCTGAGCGTGATGGCCAATATGGTTGAGACGCTGCGTCTGGGCTGGAGCGAGAACCTGCCTCTCAGCCAGCTGGCGTGGGGCAATATTACCCGCGCCAGCCAGGTCACCGCCCTGCTGCCGCTGCTGACGGAGAACTACGATCTGAGCAACGATGTGTTTTATACCGCGCAAAAACGCGGCTCGATTCTGCTCAACGCCATGCTCGAAGGGGTAAAAGAGGGCGCCGCGCCGAACGTGCGCTGGCTGCTGCTGGTGGCGCACGATACCAATATCGCCATGGTGCGTACATTAATGGACTTTAGCTGGCAGCTGCCGGGGTACAGCCGCGGCAATATCCCGCCGGGCAGCAGCCTGGTACTGGAACGCTGGCGCGACACCCATAGCGGAAAACGCTACCTGCGCGTTTACTTCCAGGCGCAAAGTCTGGACGATTTACGCCGCCTGCAAACGCCGGATAGCCAGCATCCGCTGCTGCGCCAGGAGTGGCATCAGGCGGGCTGCCGGACCACCGCCGTCGGGACGCTGTGCCCGTACCAGGCGGCGCTGACGGCGCTTGGCAAGCATATCGACCGGCAGTCCGCTCCGGCGGTAGAGATGGTGCTGCCATAAGTTGAAGGCGAAGCGAGGGAGGTCGCTTCGCCTTTTTCGCTCAGGTTCAGGCCTTTTCTGGCGCAAACGCCCCGGCGGCGACCTGCTCCGGGGTCACCACGCCGCTGTCCAGCACCCAGCCGCTCACTAACGCCGCGGGCGTGACGTCGAACGCCGGATTGTAAACCGCAGCCTCTTTTGGCGCCCACTGCACCGCGCCAAAGCTGCCGGCGACGCCGGTGACTTCGGCAGCCGCCCGCTGCTCAATCGGGATTGCCGCGCCGTTCGGGCAATGGCGGTCCAGGGTAGTCTGCGGCGCGGCCACGTAAAAGGGAATCTGATGATACTTCGCCAGCACCGCCAGCGAATAGGTGCCGATTTTATTCGCCACGTCGCCGTTGGCGGCAATACGGTCAGCGCCCACCCAAACCGCGTCGACCTGGCCCTGCGCCATCAGGCTGGCGGCCATCGAATCGGTAATCAGCCGATACGGCACGCCCAGTTCACCCAGCTCCCAGGCGGTCAAACGTCCGCCCTGTAACAGCGGGCGCGTTTCATCCACCCAGACGTTCGCCACCTTTCCCTGCTGATGCGCCAGCGCAATCACCCCCAGCGCGGTGCCGACGCCCGCCGTCGCCAGGCCGCCGGTATTGCAGTGGGTCAACAGGCGGCTGCCCGGCGTCACCAGCGCGCTGCCCGCCTCGGCGATGCTGGCGCAAAGCTGTTTATCCTCTTCGATCAGGCGCAGCGCTTCCGCTTCCAGAGCCTGTGGAAAGCGCTCCTCCGCCAGCGCCAGCTTCATGCGATCCAGATTATTCATCAGGTTTACCGCCGTCGGACGCGCGGCGCGCAGCGTCTCCAGCGCCTCAGATAGCGCCTCGCGGGTCAGGCCGCGCTGCGCCAGCAGCGCCAGCAGCAGGCTGGCCGACAGGCCAATCAGCGGCGCGCCGCGTACCCGCAGGGCGTGAATATGGTCCACCAGCAGCGCCACGTTATCCGCCGCCAGCCAGCGTTTTTCCTGCGGTAAAGCCTGCTGGTCAAGAATAAAGAGCTGATTTTCGCTTACCCGCAGGCTGGTGGTCTGTAGTGTCTGCATTTAGTTAAATCCCTGTTGCGTTGTTGTATCACATTGTGTCAGGATGAAATCCAGAAGTATAGACGTCTGAACGGCTTAATCAGAATTTTGAGGATCGAGGCAATGTCGCAATACCATACTTTCACGGCCAGCGATGCGGTGGCTTACGCCCAACAATTTGGCGGTATCGACAATCCGTCAAAACTGGTGTCCGCACAGGAAGTGGGCGACGGCAACCTCAACCTGGTGTTTAAAATTTTCGATATCAGGGGCGTGAGCCGGATTATCGTTAAGCAGGCGCTGCCCTACGTGCGCTGCGTGGGAGAATCCTGGCCGCTGACCCTTGACCGCGCGCGCCTTGAAGCACAAACCCTGGTGGCTCACTATCAGCACTGCCCGCAACACACGGTGCGGATTGTGCATTTCGATCCCGAGCTGGCGGTGATGGTGATGGAAGATCTCTCCGATCACCGCATCTGGCGCGGGGAGCTGATCAACAACGTTTACTACCCCCAGGCCGCCAGCCAGCTGGGGGAATACCTGGCCCAGACGCTGTTCCACACCAGCGACTTTTATCTGCCTCCTCACGAGAAAAAGGCCCAGGTGGCGCAATTTATTAATCCCGAGATGTGCGAAATCACCGAGGATCTGTTCTTTAACGACCCGTATCAGGTTCACGAGCGCAACAGCTATCCAGCCGCGCTGGAAGCCGATGTCGCCGCCCTGCGCGACGATGCCCAGCTGAAGCTGGCGGTGGCCGCGCTCAAGCATCGCTTCTTTTCCCATGCCGAAGCGCTGCTGCACGGCGATATCCACAGCGGCTCGATTTTCGTCGCCGAAGGCAGCTTTAAGGCCATCGACGCCGAGTTCGGCTTTTTCGGCCCGATTGGCTTCGATATCGGCACCGCCATCGGCAACCTGCTGCTCAACTATTGCGGTCTGCCGGGGCATCTGGGCATTCGCGATGCCGCCGCCGCTCGCGAACAGCGCCTCAGCGATATCCAGCAGTTCTGGACCACCTTTGCCGAGCGTTTTCAGGCGCTGGCGGCGGAGAGATCCCGCGACGCCGCGCTGGCCTGGCCCGGCTATGCCTCCGCGTTCCTGAAGAAAGTGTGGGCCGACGCGGTGGGCTTCTGCGGCACCGAACTGATTCGCCGCAGCGTCGGGCTGTCGCACGTGGCGGATATCGACGCTATCCCGGACGACGCCATGCGCCATGAATGCCTGCGCCACGCTATCACGCTGGGTAAAGCGCTGATTGTGATTGCCGGGCGTATCGACAGCGTGGATGAGCTGATTGCGCGAATTCGCCAGTACGGTTGAATCTCCGTCCAGCCTTTCCCGGCTCGCGCTGCGCTTAGCCGGGCTACGGGCTGCGATCCGGTAGCCCGGGTAAGGCGTTTACGCCGCAACCCGGGAAGGCAACAACCCACAATCCCCTACCCCAGATACTCAATCACCGACAGCCCGCCGTTATAGTCGGTGCTGTAAATAATTCCCTGCGCGTCGACGAACACGTCGCAGGACTGGATCACCCGCGGGCGACCGGGGCGGGTATCCATCATTTTCGCCGGCGCGGCGGGCACCAGCGCCCCGGTTTCCACCGGTCGATAAGGGTTGGAAATATCGTAAGCGCGAACGCCCGCGTTCTGATAAGTGGCGAAAATCAGCGTTGAGCTGACAAAGCTGCCGGGACGATTCTCATGCAGGTTATGCGGGCCAAAGTGCGCCCCTTTCGCCACGTAGTCAGCTTCGTCCGGCTGCGGGAAAGTGGCGATACTCACCGGATTCGTCGGGTCGCGAATGTCGAACAGCCAGATCAGCTTCTCGCCATCCTGCTGGTTATCCAGCACCGCCTCATCAAGCACCACCAGCAGATCCCGATCCGGGAGCGGCAGCGCGGTGTGGGTGCCGCCGCCAAACGGCGGGCTCCAGTTACGGTGGCTAATCAGCTTCGGCTGGGTGCGGTCCTGCACATCGAGCAGGGTCAGGCCGCCGTCGCGCCAGCTGCCGTAGGCGGTGTCGCCGGCGATAATCGCATGATGAAGGGCATAGCGCTTACCTTCCGGCCACTGCGCGGTCTCCCCCGCCGCCTGGTTCATCCCCGGCAGCCACCAGCGCCCGGCGACCTCCGGCTTGCGCGGGTCGGCCAGGTCGATAGTCAGGAAAATGTAGTCGCTAAAGCCGTCAATCAGCGCGGAAACGTAGGCCCAGCGTCCGCCGACGTACCAGATTCGGTGGATACCGATGCCGTTAAGCGACAGAAAAGCGATCTCTCGCGGTTTATCCGGAGTGGAAATATCAAAAATCCGCAGCCCGGCGCTCCAGCCCCTATCCCGTACGTCGCTGACCGTCTCGCCCACCGAACGGGTGTAGTACACCTTCTCGTCGGCGAAGCGGGCATCGGCGAACAAATCCCGGGCGTTGATCACCAGCAGCAGATCATCGTGCGCCTGTAAATGGACGTTCCAGGTACCGGGCGGCGCGGCGATGTAGTTGACCGTTTGCGGATGTTTAGGGTCGCGCACGTCCACCACGGAAAAGCCCTGCGAGACCATATGGCCGATATAGGCAAAACCACGATGGACCATCAGCTGAACGCCGTCCGGGCGTCCCCCCTGATCGCTATGCCCGATCAGCCGCATATTGCGGCTGTATTCTGGTGTTGGCAAAACACTCATTTGTTTTTCGCTTCCAGGGTAGCGAACCACGGGGCGATAAAGTCTTCGGTCTGGCCCCAGCCCGGGATAATTTTACCCAGCGAGGCGACGTTAACCGCCCCCGGCTGCGCCGCCAGCAGCGCCTGCGGGATCGCCGCCGCCTTAAAGTCGTAGGTCGCAGGCGTCGGTTCCCCGGCAATCTTATTGGCGATCAGGCGCACGTTGGTGGCGCCGATAAGCTTCGGATCCACCGCTACGCTCACCTTCCACGGGCTGCCGGATTCGCGCATCAGCTGCAGATCCTGGTTGGAAATGTCGATGCTGTAGAGTTTGATCTCGGTGCGGCCGTTCTCTTTCAGCGCTTTATAGGCGCCCTGGCTGAAGGCGTCCCAGGTTCCCCAGATTGCATCAATTTTACCTTTCGGGTATTTCGCCAGGATCGCGCCGACCTTGTTGGCGGTATCGCCCTGCACGTCGGAAGAGACCGCGCCGATGGATTCCAGCTCTTTGATGCCGGGGTTTTGTTTAAGCAGCGTCTGGTAGGCCGCCTGGCGGCGCTCCATCGGCGGGAAACCCGCGACCCACAGTTTGACGATATTGGCTTTGCCGTTGAAATCTTTCACCAGCTGGCCAAAGGAGAGCTCGGTCAGCGAAGCATCATCCTGCTGGGTGACGGTGACGCCCGGGATCTGGCCGTTTACCGCGGTATCGAAAACCGAGACTTTGATCCCGGCGTCCACCGCTTTTTTCACCAGCGCGGTGGCGTAGGGATCGCGCCCCTGAGAAAGGATAATGCCGTCGTATTTCTGGCTAATCGCCTGGTTAACGAAGTCCTGGAATTTGGCGTCATCACCGTTGCTGAGGAAGGTACTGATTTTAAAGCCGAGCTTTTTCCCCTCCTGGATCGCTCCGGAGACAAACTGAGTGGTGTTATCGTCGGAGCCCAGGTTGCGGATCACCGCAATGCGAATCGGCCCGCTGTGTTCAGCAATGGCAGCCGGAAGCGGCGTCGGGGTTTCAGCAAAGGCCGCTGCAGCGTTGAACAACCCCAGCGCGATGAGTGAAAATGTTATCTTTTTCATAGTGTTTCCTTTTTGTTACCCTAAATAATTCGAATTGCAGGACGGCGGCAAGTAAACGAATCCCGATGAGCTTACATAAGTAAGTGATTCGGGTGAGTGAACGCAGCCAACACACCTGCAATTTGAAGAATGACGGGTAAAATTTTAGATGCGGCGCTGAAAATAAGTCAGTGCGAGCGCGCCAGCCAGCACCAGCCCTTTAATAATGTCCATCGCGTAATAGGGCACCGAGAGCATCACCAGGCCGTTGGAAAGCACGCCTAAAATGACCGCCCCCACCAGCGTACCGAGCGCGTTCGGCTTACCGGAACCGGCCAGCGAGAAGCCAATCCACGCCGCCGCCACCGCATCCATCAGGTAGCCGCCGCCGGCGTTCACCTGCGATGAGCCGATGCGCGACGCCAGCAGAATGCCGCCGAGCCCCGCCAGCAGAGAGGCGATGACGTACGCCGCCACTTTGTAACGGGTGATGCGCAGGCCGGAGAGGCGCGCCGCTTCCGGGTTGCCGCCGATGGCGTACATCCGCCGTCCGTGGGTGGTAAAAGAGAGCGCCAGCTGAGCGATAACGGTCACCACCAGCATAATGATCACTATCGTTGGCACCTGCCCCAGCGAACCGAACGCCGCCGGAATCGCGCCTTCCGCCATATCGCCGCTCGGCAGCACCATGTTTTCGGTGATCGACCCGCCGTAGCTGTAGGTCATCGCCACGCCCTGAATCACGAACAGGCTGGCAAGCGTCGCCAGCATGTCGGGAATACGCAGGATCACGATCAGAAACGCGTTAAACAGCCCCACTAAGGTACAGAGCGCCAGGGTGATAAGGATCGCCTCGGTGGTGCCGAAGCCGTGCCAGACAAACAGCGAAATCACCAGCGCATTGGCCAGCGAGGCGGTGGAGCCCACGGACAAATCGAAACCGCCGATGGTCAGCGATATCGATACGCCGATGGCGATCACCGTCACGATGGCGATGGAACGCAGGATGTTGATGATGTTAAACGGGTCGAGGAAGTTGTCCGACGCCAGGCCAAAAACGGCGATCAGCAGGACGACGGTCAGCAACATGCCCCATTTGTAGAGAAAATCGAAAAATCGCTGACGGCCCGATACCGTCGCGTTAACTGCCAGGGCCTTACTCACGCTGCTGCTCCTCCGGTGGAGTAATAAAGAATGTTCTCTTCCCGGGCCTCCGCGCCCGCAATTTCCGCCACGATGCGCCCGTCCCACAGCACGCAGATGCGATCGCACAGGCCGACCAGCTCGGCGAATTCGCCCGAGGCGTAAATCACCCCTTTGCCTTCCCGCGCCAGGCCGTCGATCACATTGAATAAATCCGTTTTGGCTTTGACGTCGACCCCTTTGGTCGGCTCATCGAAAATCAGGACGTTGGCGTTGCCGCGCAGCCATTTGCCTATCGCCACTTTTTGCTGATTGCCGCCGGAGAGACGGCGCAGGGTTTGCGCCGGACCCGATGTCCGAATGCCCACCCGGGCGATCATCTCTTCCGCCCAGCGCCAGGCCTGACGATGGCCAAACAGGCTCCAGCGGGAGAAGCTGCTATCGGCGCTGACCGCCAGGTTCATCGCCACCGGTTCTTCGATAAAAATGCCCTCTTTGCGCCGCTCTTCCGGCACCAGCGCCAGACCGCGCGCCACCGAGTCCGCCGGGTCGCGCGGTCGCCACGGCTGGCTGTTCAGTTCGCCGCGGGTCAAACGGCTTTTGCTGGCGCCAAAAAGCGCCTTACACAGCTCGGTTTTCCCGGCGCCCGCCAGTCCGGCGATCCCCAGAATCTCCCCCTTGCGCAGACGCAACGAGATATCCTGCAGCAGCCCTTCGTCGTGCAGCCCTTCAACCTGTAGCAGCACCTCATCGCTATGCGGCGGCCGCTTCGGCGGAAAGATATCGCTCAGCTCATGCCCGAGCATCTTCTCGACGATCTGCTCGCCGCTCAGGTCGGCCATCGGCCCGCTCTCAATCAGCCGGCCGTCGCGCAGCACCGTCAGGGTGTCGCAGACCGCTTTTAATTCATGAATGCGGTGCGAGATAAACACGATACCAATGCCCTGCCGCTGCAGGCGGCGAACCACCGCAAACAGGCGCTCGCTTTCGTTTTGGTCCAGCGGCGCGGTCGGTTCATCGAGGATAAGAAAGCGGCAGTGATGCGACAGCGCGCGGGCCAGCAGGATTTGCTGTTTTTCCGCCAGCGTACAGCTGTCGATGGAGCGGCGTACGTCGAGGCTGACGTCAAGCTGAGCCAGCGCCTCGCGCGCCAGCTGGCGCAGCCGCCCCCAGCGGAAGGCGATCCCCGGCTCCGCCAGCCTGTCGAGCATGATGTTTTCCGCGATGCTCAGGCCCGGGACCAGCGCCACGTCAACCTCCTGCTGCACCAGATGGATCCCCAGCAGTTTGGCATCGCGCGGCGAGCGAATGCTTACCGACTGGTTGTTAATCACCACCTCGCCTTCGTAATGGGCGTGCGTGCCGCACAGCACCGCCATGAGCGTGGACTTACCCGCGCCGTTGGCGCCGGTCAGCGCATGCACCGATCCCCCCGTCAGGGTGAAAGCCACGTTGCTGAGCGCCCGAAAGCCGGAAAAGGCCAGGCTAATATTTTGCATCTCAAGGCGATTGCCGGTCATCCCCTGCACCCTGTCGATTAATGTTCTGATTTAACGAATTTTTCATAGCTCTCCTTGACTGACAAATGCATAAAAGGCATAAGATAAAGCGAAATAATATTAGCCATCCGGATGTCCAGACATAACATCGGGTTAGCGAAACAGCACAAGGACAACATTGATGAGTCACAGCGATATCCGCGTGGTCCCCGGCCCCGCCAACTACTATTCCCATCCCGGCAGCCTTGCCCGGCTGCAGGATTTTTACAGCGAAGAACAGCTTTCACGCGCGGTGTGGGTTTACGGCGAGCGGGCTATCGCGGGCGCGCAGGCTTTCCTGCCGGCAGCGTTTAACGCGCCTGGCGCCAAAAAATATTATTTAAAGGCCACTGCAGCGAAAGCGACGTCAGCGAGCTGGCCCGCGCATCCGGCGACGATCGATCGGTGGTGATTGGCGTGGGCGGCGGCGCGCTGCTCGATACCGCGAAGGCGCTGGCCCGTCGCCTCGGCCTGCCGGTGGTGGCCATCCCCACCATCGCCGCCACCTGCGCGGCGTGGACGCCGCTGTCGGTGTGGTATAACGATGCCGGTCAGGCGCTGCAGTTTGAAATCTTCGACGACGCCAACTTTCTGGTGCTGGTGGAGCCGCACATTATTCTTAACGCGCCGGCGGAATATCTGCTGGCGGGCATCGGCGATACGCTGGCGAAATGGTATGAAGCGGTGGTGCTGGCTCCGCAGCCGGAGACGCTGCCGCTCACCGTGCGCCTGGGTATCAACGGCGCGCTGGCGATCCGCGATGTTCTGCTGGAAAGCAGCGAAACCGCGCTGGCCGACCAGCAGCGCGGCGAGCTGACCCAGGCGTTTCGCGACGTGGTGGATGCGGTTATCGCCGGCGGCGGTATGGTCGGCGGGCTGGGCGAGCGCTATACCCGCGTCGCCGCCGCCCACGCGGTGCACAACGGGCTGACGGTACTGCCGCAGACCGAGAAGTATCTTCACGGGACCAAAGTCGCCTACGGCATTCTGGTCCAGAGCGCCCTGCTCGGCCAGGACGACGTGCTGGCGCAGCTGGTGCAGGCGTACCGGCGCTTTAATCTGCCGACTACGCTGGCGGCGCTGGAGGTGGACATCAACAACCGCGAACAGCTGGATAAGGTGATTGCCCATACCCTGCGCCCGGTGGAGTCCATCCATTTTCTGCCGGTTGAACTGAACGTCGAAACCCTGCGCGCGGCGTTTGAGAAGGTCGAACGTTTCGCCGGTTAATCCCCCGTTTTATTCGCCTCTGCCGCCCGGCGGAGGCGCTTTCGAGCCGCCTCGCAAAGCCGATGTTTCTGCCTTCGCCAGAAGACGATTCTGCGTTAGGGTACCCTCATAAGAAAATAACAAACTTATCTTATAAACTTATTATTTTCTTATGTTCAACTGAGGTGTACAGTGGAGGTACATAGCATGCTCATCTGGTCAAAAGTGGCAAAAAAGGCACTGGCAAATATCGATTATCGCTATCAGCAGAGAATCAAATGCAGGCTAGCTGATTTAGGTGACCGTACGGCTCCTCGGCCCGATGTCAGAAAGTTATCTAAACCAGAGAATCATTACCGTCTTCGGGTAGGGGATTATCGGGTCATTTTCACACGTCAGGGGCTGACGCTGAGCGACCTGTTTATCGTGTCCGTTAAGCGCAGAACCTCAACAACCTATTTGCATGAGGAGAATATGCCATATGGCTGTTCAGATAATTAAGGATGATGAAGGGAAAGCGCAGTACGCGGTGATCCCCTACGACGAATACTTCCAGATGTGTTTGCAGCTAGCCGAGCTGGATGATGAAACGGAAGCCGATCTTGAAGATATTCCGGTAGAACACGATATCTACGACAACGTGATGCTGCCGGGTGACGTCTGCGACATCATGGATAAAGAGAAAGTCAGCCTGCAGGCGGCCTGGCGCATTTTGCGCGGCCTGTCGCAGCAGGAGGTGGCCAATAAGCTCGGGATTAGCCAGTCGGCGGTATCCCAGCTAGAAGCTATCGATTCCCGCCCGCAAAAGCGCACCCGCGAAAAGCTGGCGGCAATATACGGCTGCACCCAGGAGCAGATCAGCCTGTATCTGCCGAAAGAGGGTTAACAGCACTTCGCGCCGCCTTTACCGCCGTAGCGCGCGTCCTGACGCTCGCGAAAAAACTCTTCATAGGTCATCGGCGTTTGTTCCGGATGGGTCGCGCGGATGTGCTCCACGTAGTTGTCGTAATCCGGGACGCCGATCATCATTTTCGCCGCCTGGCCTAAATATTTTCCGGCTTTCGAAAGGTTATCGAACATTTTCAACTCCCATCATCGCCCCCCTTCTCGCAAAAGAGGGCGATAACGTCATGGCTTAGTGGGCGCGTTTCGCCTGGGTCACCAGGCTATCAGCATCAGCAGGCATCGCCTGGTAAGGGGTCTCTTTCGCCGTCGGTTTGTCCTCTTTCAGCGCCGCCAGCGCGGTCTTAATCGAGAACAGCGCCAGCACGACCACCACCACCATAAAGAAGATGGTCAGCCCGGCATCCAGACGGTTGTTAAACACCAGCTGCGCCAGCTGCGACTCGGTGTACTGCGGCGGAATATTGCCGCTGTCAATCATCGCCTGGAACTTGTTGGCAATCGCCAGGAAGCCCACTTTGGTATCGGTGCTGAACGACTTCTGCCAGCCCGCGGTCAGGGTACAGATCAGCAGCCAGGAGGTCGGCAGCAGCGCGACCCAGGCATAGCGCTGGCGCTTCATCTTAAACAGTACCACCGCGCAGAGCATCAGCGCCATCCCCGCCAGCATCTGGTTGGCAATACCAAACAGCGGCCACAGCGTGTTGATGCCGCCAAGCGGGTCAACCACGCCCTGATGCAGGAAGTAGCCCCACGCCAGCACGCACAGCGCCGTGGCGAGAAGGTTCGCCGGCAGCGAGCTGGTTTGCTTCAGGCTCGGGTTAATCACCCCGAGCAGATCCTGCAGCATAAAGCGCGCCGCGCGCGTGCCGGCATCCACCGCGGTCAGGATAAACAGCGCCTCGAACAGAATCGCGAAGTGATACCAGAAGGAGACGTCCATCAGGCCGCCCAGCGAACCGTGCAGAATATAGGCCATGCCCACCGCCAGCGTCGGCGCGCCGCCCGCACGGGAGATAATCGACTGTTCCCCCACTTCGGTCGCAATCTGGTTAAGCGTATCCGGGGTTACGGTAAAGCCCCAGCTGCTCACCACCTGCGCCGCCGACGCTACCACATCGGTCACGCCCGCCGGAGCCAGCACCGCCATTGGGCTGTTCATCGCGAAGTAGACGCCCGGGTCGATAATACAGGCCGCCACCAGCGCCATAATCGCCACGAAGGACTCCATCAGCATGCCGCCGTAGCCGATAAAGCAGGCCTGGCCTTCATTAGCCAGCATCTTCGGCGTCGTGCCGGAGGCAATCAGGGCATGGAAGCCGGAAACCGCGCCGCAGGCGATGGTGATAAACAGGAACGGGAACAGGCTGCCGCTCCATACCGGGCCGGTGCCATCGATAAATTTGGTCAGCGCCGGCATCGTCAGCGTCGGACGCATAATCAGAATACCAATCGCCAGACCGACGATGGTGCCGATTTTCAGGAAGGTGGAGAGGTAGTCGCGAGGCGCCAGCAGCAGCCAGACCGGCAGCACCGCGGCGATAAACCCGTAGCCCACCAGAATCCAGGTGAGCTGTACGCCGGTGTAGTCAAACCACGGCGCCCAGGTCGGGCTTTCCGCTACCCAGCCGCCGGAAATGATGGCGAACACCAGCATCACCAGGCCAATCACCGACACCTCGCCAATGCGCCCGGGGCGCAGATAGCGAATATAGATCCCCATGAAAATCGCCAGCGGGATGGTAAAGGCCACGGTGTAAGTCCCCCACGGGCTGTGGGTCAGCGCTTTCACCACGATCATCGCCAGTACCGCGAGGATAATCACCATGATCATAAAGCAGGCTACCAGCGCCAGTACGCCGGCGGTCGGGCCCATCTCCTCTTTCACCAGCTCGCCGAGCGAACGTCCGTCGCGACGGGTGGAGACGAACAGCACCATAAAGTCCTGTACCGCTCCGGCCAGCACCACGCCCGCGAGGATCCAGATCATTCCCGGCAGATAGCCCATCTGCGCCGCCAGCACCGGACCAACCAGCGGCCCCGCGCCGGCAATGGCCGCAAAATGGTGACCGAACAGCACTTTCTTATCGGTTGGAACGTAGTCGAGGCCGTCGTTGTGACGCACCGCCGGAGTCATGCGCGTCGGGTCGACCGCCAGCACGTTTTTAGCGATATACAGGCCGTAAAAGCGATAGGCGATCAGATAGACGCAGACTGCCGCGACGACAATCCACAGCGCGTTAATCTGTTCACCCCGGTTTAGCGCGATATAGCCCAGGGCAAAGGCTCCGATAACGGAGAGCAGTGTCCAGATGAGGTATTTCCCTGAATTATTCATCATTGTGTTCCACAGGTAGGGTAATCAGGATGTTACAAGTTGTTTCTAGAACACAATGGAAGTTTTAACAACTTTGAAACGTTGCAGATGTCGCCTGACGGCAAGGATTTATCTCACATTGCAAGCGAGATCACTTCTGGCAGGAAAATGGATGAAAACGGGGAGGGATAATCTGTCACTGCATCGCATCCTGCTTCCCCGGAGGCGGCGCTTGACGCGCCTGTCCGGGCTACCGGTCCGCAGACGACGGTGAACCCGTAGCCCGGTCAGCGCAGCGCGACCCGGGAAGAAGCCGCACCGATACATTCATCCCGGCGTATCCCCGGGTTGCGGCGTAAACGCCTTACCCGGGCTACCG
>NZ_JBEAFN010000032.1:0-80801 GCF_040061795.1 Klebsiella sp. GN_Kp190 | reverse complement strand
AAGCCGGTTCCGGCTGATATGCTGGCTGCTGTACCGGGGCCTGTTCCGGCTGGTAAGCATGCTGCGGCTGGTAAGCCGGTTCAGGCTGATACGCTGGCTGCTGTACCGGGGCCTGTTCCGGATGATAGACCGGCTGAGCCTCATACCCTGGCAGCGGTTCAGACCATGCCTGCGGCGCAGCGGTATCCTGCGCGGCCAAAGCCACCGGATCGGCAATGCTATGACCGTTCAACAGAGGATCGTAGGGGTCAAAATCGCCGGGACGTGCCGCACTGACGCCGGAGAACAGAACATCATCAGCATTTGCCGGACGCGCTGCGCTGGAGCCAGAAAAAAGGACATCGTCAGCGGCAACAGGCGCACCGCCGGCGCTGTACTGAACCTCGTCTTCGGCGTCATCCATCCGTTTACCCGAGAACAGCGCCGCATCGGTCTTACGCCCCATCGGATTAGAGAACTTCTCAGCCAGACGCTGGCGGCGAGCTAAGGCGCTGCGTAAAATTCGCGCGCGTCGAGAACCCTGCGGCTTCGCGGGTTTATCATCTTCATATTCTTCTTCATCATCTTCATATTCCCCTTCATCAACCCAGGTATCGTCACGACGGGTACGGTTGCTGGCAAACGTGAGAATAGAAAGAATCGCACCGCCGAGTTTTTCAGCAATGCTAACCCAGGACCAGCCGGTAAATAGCGTCAGTCCTGCCGCCCAGATGCAGAGCAGCGCGATTGTGCCGCCGCTGCTGTGCAGCAGCGGTTGCAGGGTGGTGCTCAACAGACTGCCGATCACGCCGCCGGAGGCGAAATACCAGATATCATCAGCGTTGATTGCCGCCAGACCGCAGGAAGTGAGGATCAGCGCCAGCGCGCCAATTAAACGCAGCGAGACGGCGAAATAGTCGATGTACTCGTCGTTTTCTTGATGACGCCAGGCAAACCAGCAGCCGCCGATAATGATGACCGGAATGGTATAGGCCATTACGCCAAAAATAAAAAATAGCGTATCGGCAAGCCAGGCTCCCGGCGTCCCGCCTATGTTGTGAATAGGCTCATGCCACGCCGTTTGCGACCAGCTAGGATCCGAGGGATTAAAGCTGAGTAAGGCCGCCATCAACCAGATGGCAAAAAGGGAGCAAAGAATGAGTAACGCCTCAAGGAGCCGGCGTCCGCTACTCAGCTTTGTGAATTTGACTTCTTTGTCTTCAGTGTATTCCTGGCTCAAGAAAGGCTCTCCAGGTATCAGGCTGTTTCCTGCCTTCGGCTAAAACGGACAACAGTGCCGGGTCTCCCCGGCACTGTTGCTGTATGGATTAACAGGAGTGTAATCAAACTACATCGATTTTGCACCTGTTCCGTGTTAGCGCGTCTTGATTACCAGACGATTACTCTGCTTGACTTCTTCCATTACCACATAGGTACGGGTGTCATTTACGCCCGGCAGGCGCAGCAAGGTCTCGCCCAGTAATTTACGATACGCTGACATATCCGGTACGCGGGTTTTCAACAGGTAGTCAAAATCCCCGGAAACCAGATGACACTCTTGAATTTCTTCAAGTTTTTGCACAGCGGAGTTAAATTGCTCAAACACATCCGGCGCGCCACGATTCAGAGTAATCTCAACAAATACCAGAAGTGATGCATCCAGATAGTGCGGGTTGAGCAGCGCTGTATAGCCCTGAATAAAACCCTGTCTTTCCAGTCGACGCACGCGCTCAAGGCAAGGCGTCGGAGAAAGTCCCACCCGTTTAGAAAGCTCGACGTTGGAAATACGCCCGTCTTTTTGCAATTCATTCAAAATATTACGATCAATGCGGTCGAGATCTTTGCCAGGGCGCTTCTTGCTATCTACCATTATTATTGTCTCTCTGTATTCCTTCCCTACTCCTGTTCCGACTCTGAGCCTTCACTGCCAGAGTCCATCCTGTTATCACCCGTACGACGTTGGGTAACCCAGGGGTACGTGAGAAGCCCGTTGCCTGACGGCAGTCACCGACATCACGCATGGCGTCTGTCCACACCATGCGTAGATTTCGCTAACCCGGATAAAAATGGCATTTGCGTGCATGAAAATTCGCCACACGCGAAACACTGCTTTTCTTCTTCCATGAATGTTTTCGCAAAAGCACAGGGGATTGTCAAAGCAAAACATCGATTTTTAGTACAAGATGCCAGATATTCATAATCCTCCCCGGTTGATTCTCATGTTTTCCTCTTATAATTGTCTCGCTAACAGTAGAATTAGTTATATTCTTCGTTCGTTAAATCGCCGATTAATCGGCAGCTTCTATTGCACATATCGTTAACAAAACCGCCGCGCTCTTTTTTTACGTCCACAAATTCCCTACAATCCAGCTCATGTATGCCAATAAATTATGAGGATCTCATGGGCACGGCCAAACACAGTAAACTGCTTATTCTTGGTTCTGGACCTGCGGGATACACCGCTGCGGTCTACGCAGCGCGCGCAAATCTGCAGCCGGTACTGATTACCGGAATGGAAAAAGGCGGTCAGCTGACCACCACCACGGAAGTGGAAAACTGGCCAGGCGATCCTAACGAACTGACCGGACCGCTGCTGATGGAGCGCATGCATGAACATGCCACCAAATTTGAAACCGAAATTATTTTCGATCATATCAACAGCGTCGACCTGCAAAACCGTCCGTTCCGCCTGGTCGGCGACAGCGGCGAATACACCTGCGATGCCCTGATTATTGCCACCGGCGCTTCAGCACGCTATCTGGGTCTTCCCTCGGAAGAAGCGTTTAAGGGCCGCGGCGTGTCTGCCTGCGCGACCTGCGACGGTTTCTTCTATCGTAACCAGAAGGTTGCCGTCATCGGCGGCGGCAATACGGCCGTCGAAGAGGCGCTGTACCTGTCTAACATTGCTTCTGAAGTGCATTTGATCCACCGTCGTGACGGCTTCCGCGCGGAAAAAATCCTTATCAAACGCCTGATGGACAAAGTGGAGAGCGGCAATATTGTGCTGCACACCCACCGTACGCTGGAAGAAGTGACCGGCGACCAGATGGGCGTAAGCGGCTTGCGTCTGCGCGATACCCAGAATGCGGATAACGTTGAATCCCTCGAAGTTGCGGGGCTGTTCGTGGCTATCGGCCACAGCCCGAACACGGCAATTTTCGCCGGTCAGCTGGAGCTGGAAAACGGCTACATTAAAGTCCAGTCCGGCATCCACGGCAACGCTACCCAGACCAGCATCCCGGGCGTCTTCGCCGCCGGCGACGTGATGGATCATATCTACCGTCAGGCGATTACTTCTGCGGGTACCGGCTGCATGGCGGCGCTGGACGCGGAGCGCTATCTGGATGGTTTAGCCGACGCTTGCAAATAATCTTTACAAGTCAGTAACAAAGGTAAAGAAGGCGACGAAAAGTCGCCTTTATTTTTGCCTCGTTGTAACATTGCCGTGCCCAAAAAACTCATAACTACACCTGCTAAGCGCGCAATGAATAAAACCCGTCAACAAGAGTTAACCCGTTGGTTAAAAGATCAAAGCATTATCTCCCGTCGCTGGTTGATGATTTCCCGCGTATTGGGCGTCGTTAGCGGCCTGTTGATCGTCGCCCAGGCCTGGTTCCTGGCGAGGATCCTCCATCGCATGATTATGGAAAATATCCCCGCGACGGCGCTGCTGCTGCCCTTTACGCTACTGGTGCTGGTCTTTGTGCTGCGCGCCTGGGTGGTCTGGCTGCGTGAAAGAGTGGGTTTTCAGGCCGGTCAACATATCCGCCTTGAGATCCGCCGTCAGGTTCTGGATCGTTTACAGCAGGCGGGACCGGCGTGGATACAGGGCAAACCTGCGGGTAGCTGGGCCACGCTGATCCTTGAACAGATCGACGACATGCATGACTACTATGCTCGCTATTTGCCGCAGATGACGCTGGCCGCCTCTGTACCGTTGCTGATTGTTATTACGATTTTCCCCATCAACTGGGCCGCGGCGCTGATTCTGCTGGGTACCGCACCGCTTATTCCGCTGTTTATGGCGCTGGTGGGAATGGGCGCGGCTGATGCCAACCGCCGCAACTTTCTCGCTCTGGCGCGTTTAAGCGGCCATTTTCTCGATCGCCTGCGCGGTATGGAAACGCTGCGTATTTTTCATCGCGGCGAAGCGGAGACGGACAACATACGCGAGGCCTCGCAGGATTTCCGCCAGCGGACAATGGAAGTGCTGCGCCTGGCGTTTCTCTCCTCCGGTGTCCTGGAGTTTTTCACCTCGCTGTCGATTGCGCTGGTCGCCGTTTACTTTGGTTTTTCCTATCTGGGAGAGCTCAACTTTGGCCATTACGGCGCCGGGGTGACGTTGATGTCCGGTTTCCTCGCCCTGATTCTGGCTCCTGAGTTTTTCCAGCCACTGCGCGATTTAGGCACCTTTTATCATGCGAAAGCGCAGGCGATTGGCGCCGCCGATAGCCTGAAGACCTTTATGGAAGCGCCGCTGGCGCAGGCAGAGCGTGGGGAAAAGGCATTAAAAGATAATGAAACGGTAAGCCTTGAAGCTCGCGACCTGCTGATTAAGTCTCCCGAAGGAAAAGTGCTGGCCGGGCCGCTGAATTTTTCCCTGCGCGCCGGTGAACGCGTGGTGCTGGTTGGGCAAAGCGGCTCGGGAAAAAGCTCGCTACTGAATACGTTAACGGGTTTTCTTCCCTATGACGGCTCGCTCAAGGTCAATGGCGTCGAGTTAAAGAGTCTGGATGCCGACCGCTGGCGTCGTCTCCTGAGCTGGGTCGGGCAAAATCCGCAGCTGCCCGCGGCGACGCTGCGCGAAAACGTCCTGCTCTCCTGCCCTGAAGCCACCGAAGCGCAGCTGCAGCTTGCGCTGGATAAAGCCTGGGTTAGCGAGTTCGTCTCTCTTCTGCCGCAGGGTATTAATACGCCTGTTGGCGATCAGGCCGGCCGGCTGTCGGTCGGGCAGGCTCAGCGCGTCGCCGTCGCACGAGCGCTGCTGGTGCCCTGTCGTCTGCTGCTGCTTGATGAGCCTGCCGCCAGCCTTGACGCGCATAGCGAACAGCGCGTGATGCAGGCGCTGACCAATGCATCAACGCAGCAAACCACGCTAATGGTTACCCATCAGTTGGAAGGACTGGCGAACTGGGATGCGATCTGGGTTATGCAGGATGGTCGAATTGTTGAGCAAGGCAGCTATTCGCAGCTGGCGGCCGCTGGCGGCCCCTTCGCGACCCTGCTCGCTCATCGTCAGGAGGAGATTTAAATGCGCGCATTATGGCCTTACCTGGCGCTGTACAAACGACACAAATGGCTGTTGCTGCTCGGTATCGTGCTGGCGATCGTGACGCTGCTGGCCAGCATTGGCTTATTAACGCTGTCCGGCTGGTTCCTGTCGGCATCAGCCGTCGTTGGCGTGGCGGGCATCTACAGCTTTAACTATATGCTGCCAGCCGCGGGCGTGCGCGGCGCGGCGATTATTCGCACCGCTGGCCGCTACTTTGAGCGTCTGGTCAGCCATGACGCCACCTTCCGCGTTCTGCAGCACCTGCGGGTCTTTACCTTCAGTAAGCTGCTGCCGCTCTCCCCCGCCGGACTGGCGCGTTTTCGTCAGGGCGAGCTGCTTAACCGGGTGGTTGCAGATGTCGATACCCTGGATCATCTCTATTTGCGCGTCATATCACCGCTGGTAGGCGCGCTGGTAGTGATCCTGGTCGTCACCGTAGGGTTGAGCGTGCTGGACGTCACTCTGGCCCTGACCCTCGGTGGGATTATGCTGCTCACCCTGCTGGTGATGCCGCCGCTGTTCTATCGCGCAGGTAAACCCGCAGGTGAAAGCATAACCCGGCTTCGCGGGCAATATCGCCAGCATCTGACCTCATGGCTCCAGGGACAGGCGGAACTCATGCTGTTCAACGCCAGCGACCGCTACCGGCAGCAAATGGAAAAAACGGAAGCGCGCTGGCTGGATGCGCAGCGTCGCCAGGCTGAGCTCACCGCGCTCTCTCAGGCGCTGATGCTGCTGATTGGCGGAATTGCGGTTATCGCTATGCTGTGGCTCGCCTCCGCGGGCGTTGGCGGCGATACTCAGCCAGGGGCGCTGATTGCGCTGTTTGTCTTCTGCGCGCTGGCGGCGTTTGAAGCGCTGGCGCCGGTAACCGGCGCATTTCAGCATTTAGGGCAGGTGATCGCCTCCGCAAAGCGCATCACGCAAATTACCGAGCAAGAGCCGGAAGTGGCCTTCCCTCAGGGCGAAGGCCAGACGCTGGATCGCGTCTCGTTACGCTTACATCAGGTCACCTTCAGCTATCCGCAGCAGCCCTCCCCCGCGCTGGAGAAAGTGTCATTGCAGATCGAGGCCGGAGAGCATATCGCCATCCTCGGACGAACAGGCTGCGGTAAATCGACCCTGCTGCAGCTGCTGACCCGCGCCTGGGATCCGGCTGAAGGGGAAATCTTACTCAACAATCAGCCGCTGGGGCAGTTTAATGAGGCGACGCTGCGCCGGGCGATGAGCGTCGTGCCGCAGCGCGTACATCTGTTCAGCGCTACGCTGCGCGACAACCTGCTGCTGGCTTCTCCCGGAGCCAGCGATGCCCGACTTGCCCAAACGCTTGAACGCGTCGGCTTAGCGAAATTACTGGAAGATAGCGGTCTGAATAGCTGGCTGGGTGAAGGCGGCCGTCAGCTTTCCGGCGGCGAGCTGCGCAGGCTGGCTATCGCCCGCGCCCTGCTTCACGATGCGCCGGTCATGCTGCTTGATGAACCTACTGAAGGCCTCGATGCGACGACCGAAAGTCAAATCCTTGATTTACTGGCGGAAGTGATGCGTGAAAAAACCGTGTTAATGGTAACCCATCGTCTGCGCGGACTGGCGCGTTTTAATCAGATAATAGTCATGGACAACGGGAAGATTATTGAGCAAGGTAGTCACGCAGAACTGCTGGCTGAACAGGGGCGTTACTACCAGTTTAAGCAGCGCCTGTAGGCTACTATTGAATCATTGCCTGATGCGTTGAGGTAAAAATGCGGCTGGTTCAGCTCTCTCATCATTCCATCGCCTTCCCCTCCCCGGAAGGCGCTTTACGCGAACCTAATGGCCTGTTAGCGCTGGGCGGCGATCTTAGCCCGGCGCGTTTACTGATGGCCTATCAGCGCGGTATTTTTCCGTGGTTTTCGCCCGGCGACCCTATTTTGTGGTGGTCCCCCGATCCGCGAGCGGTACTGTGGCCAGAGAAATTTCATCTCAGCCGCAGCATGAAGCGTTTCCATCAGCGCTCGCCTTATCGCGTCACGCTGAATCACGCCTTTGGTCAGGTTATCGAGGGCTGCGCCGACCACCGCGATGAGGGAACATGGATAACGCCGGGGATCGTTCAGGCGTACCACCAGCTGCATGAGCTGGGACATGCTCATTCTGTTGAAGTATGGCAGGGAAAGGAATTAGTCGGCGGGATGTACGGCGTCGCGCAGGGCGCGCTGTTTTGCGGAGAGTCGATGTTCAGCCGTGCCGAAAACGCCTCTAAAACCGCGCTGCTGGTCTTTAGCCAGATATTTTCGCAGGATGGCGGAAAATTAATCGATTGTCAGGTGCTGAATAAGCATACGGCGTCGCTGGGCGCAGTGGAAATTCCCCGCCGCGATTACCTCGACTATCTTTCCGTGCTGCGGACGTATCGTCTGCCGGAGCGATTCTGGGTACCAAGGGTGCTATTTGCAGGAGAAGCATAAATGTTTTCAGCACATTTTTTGTTGGGATGTTATAATTGCGCGGTAGAGTAGCTTCTGCCCGTTGCCCCGCCGCCGTTTGGGAATAATAAGAGTCAGATAACACCCATTGTTCTGTCACTCCCCCTTTACGTTTGCGCCTGTCACCCGGTTTATCCGCGTGAATTACGGGTAATGCGCCAAAACTACTTCGGCGATTTGACGTAAAACTTTACATACTTGCTGAACTTCGGCATTATCTTGCCGGTTCAAAACTACGGTAGTGATACCCCAGAGGACTAGATGGCCAAAGAAGACAATATTGAAATGCAGGGCACCGTACTTGATACGCTGCCTAACACTATGTTCCGCGTAGAACTGGAAAACGGTCACGTGGTAACTGCGCATATTTCCGGTAAAATGCGTAAAAACTACATCCGCATTCTGACGGGCGACAAAGTGACTGTTGAGCTGACCCCGTACGACCTGAGCAAAGGCCGCATTGTCTTCCGTAGTCGCTGATCGTTTTCGCGCTTAGCGCGCCAGATGCTGAAGGCCGGGATAATTCCCGGTCTTTTCATTTCTGCGTCATTTACAACTTAAAGCGCGCAGATAAAAAAACCGGCCCTGAGGCCGGTTTTGTCACTGAGTACCGAAACTTAATGCGCCGCTTCCGGTTTGTGCTTCTGCGCACTCTGGAAGTCGTAGGTCAGCGCATTTTTCTCTTTATCCAGTTCAACGGTCACCTGTCCGCCGTCAACCAGTGAGCCAAACAGCAGCTCGTTGGCCAGCGGTTTTTTCAGGTTGTCCTGAATCACCCGCGCCATCGGACGCGCGCCCATGGCCCGGTCATAGCCTTTCTCGGCCAGCCAATCGCGGGCTTCCTGGCTGACTTCCAAAGAGACGCCTTTCTGATCCAGCTGAACCTGCAGCTCGACGATAAATTTATCCACCACCTGATGGATAACCGTCGTAGACAGATGATCGAACCAGATAATGTTGTCGAGACGGTTACGGAACTCCGGCGTAAAGATCTTTTTGATCTCATCCATCGCATCCGGACTGTTGTCCTGATGGATGAGGCCAATGGATTTACGCTCGGTTTCGCGCACCCCGGCGTTGGTGGTCATCACCAGCACCACGTTGCGGAAATCCGCTTTGCGGCCGTTGTTGTCGGTCAGCGTCCCGTTATCCATCACCTGCAGCAGCAGGTTAAAGACATCCGGATGCGCTTTTTCAATTTCATCCAGCAGCAGCACCGCGTGCGGATGCTTAATAACCGCATCGGTCAGCAGCCCGCCCTGATCGAAACCGACGTAGCCCGGAGGCGCACCGATTAAGCGGCTGACGGTATGACGTTCCATATATTCGGACATATCAAAACGCAGCAGCTCAATGCCCAGCGACTTCGCCAGCTGTACGGTAACCTCGGTTTTACCGACCCCGGTAGGCCCGGCGAACAGGAAAGAGCCGACGGGTTTGTGCTCATGGCCAAGCCCGGCGCGCGCCATCTTGATCGCTTCGGTTAAGGCCTCAATCGCCTTATCCTGACCGAAGACCAGCATTTTCAGGCGATCGCCGAGGTTTTTCAGCGTATCGCGATCGCTGCGGGAAACGCTCTTCTCAGGTATACGTGCAATCCGCGCCACCACGGACTCAATATCCGCCACGTTAACCGTTTTCTTACGTTTGCTCACCGGCATCAAGCGCGCACGCGCCCCGGCTTCATCAATCACGTCAATCGCCTTATCCGGCAGATGACGATCGTTAATGTACTTCACCGCCAGCTCTACCGCCGCACGTACCGCTTTCGCGGTGTAACGGACGTCGTGGTGCGCTTCATACTTCGGCTTCAGGCCGTTAATAATCTGCACCGTCTCTTCCACGGAAGGTTCGGTGATATCAATTTTCTGGAAACGCCGCGCCAGGGCACGATCTTTTTCAAAGATGTTGCTGAACTCCTGATAGGTCGTCGAGCCAATGACCCGAATCTTACCGCTGGAAAGCAGCGGTTTAATCAGGTTAGCGGCATCGACCTGCCCGCCGGAAGCCGCCCCCGCACCGATAATGGTGTGGATCTCATCGATGAACAGAATACTGTTGGTGTCCTGCTCCAGCTGCTTAAGCAGCGCTTTAAAGCGTTTTTCAAAGTCGCCGCGGTATTTAGTACCTGCCAGCAGCGAGCCAATATCCAGTGAATAGATAGTGCAATCGGCCATCACTTCCGGCACGTCGCCCTGCACGATACGCCAGGCAAGACCTTCAGCAATAGCGGTTTTACCAACGCCGGATTCCCCCACCAGCAGCGGGTTGTTCTTGCGGCGGCGGCACAGAACCTGAATAGCACGTTCCAGCTCTTTCTCACGGCCGATCAGCGGATCGATACCGCCTACGCGGGCAAGCTGGTTGAGGTTGGTGGTGAAGTTTTCCATACGATCCTCCCCGCCTGCTTGCTCTTCGCTGCTGCCAGGCTGACTTCCGCTGTTATCGGAAGACTGGCTCGGCTCGTCTTTACGCGTACCGTGAGAGATGAAATTCACCACATCAAGTCGGCTGACTTCATGTTTACGCAGCAGGTATGCCGCCTGAGATTCCTGTTCGCTAAAAATCGCGACCAGAACGTTGGCGCCGGTCACTTCGCTGCGGCCGGAAGACTGGACGTGGAAAACAGCACGTTGCAGCACGCGCTGGAAGCTCAGCGTCGGCTGAGTGTCGCGCTCTTCTTCCGTTGCAGGCAGTACGGGTGTGGTCTGTTCGATGAAGGCTTCAAGCTCCTGACGCAGCGCGACCAGGTCCACTGAACACGCTTCAAGCGCTTCGCGGGCCGAAGGGTTGCTAAGCAGCGCCAGCAACAAGTGCTCGACGGTCATGAACTCATGACGGTGCTCGCGCGCTCTGGCGAAAGCCATGTTTAAACTGAGTTCCAGTTCTTGATTGAGCATAGGCACCTCCCCCAAGTTTATTGCCTGCATTCAGGCTTTTTCTAGCGTACACAACAACGGATGTTCGTTCTCCCTCGCATACTGGTTCACCATCGATACTTTGGTTTCTGCGACTTCTGCGGTAAACACCCCGCAAATCGCTTTACCTTGATAGTGAACCGTCAGCATCAGTTGCGTTGCACGTTCAACATCATAAGAAAAGAATTTTTGTAACACGTCAATAACAAACTCCATTGGAGTGTAGTCATCATTGACTAATATCACTTTATACATAGATGGCGGTTTAAGCGCATCTTTAACTTCGTCCTCAATTAGCTGATCGAAGTCCAACCAGTCTCTCTTACTCATCGTCAGTGTTCATCATCGGTTGCTGTTGCCAACAGGCGGTGGCCTGTCGATGACCAGAGGCTATGCACATCACAAATCTACAATAGATCATAGATAATTATCATCTATTACTTCCATCCGCGACGTCTGTCACATTCCCCGGCAATAGCGTTAACTGCTTCAAATTTTGACGCATTTTTCACCGTCCCCTGGCGTCAATCGCTTGACGCATTTCCTGATTTCTCTAAATTGTAGTGGCGAGAGTTGGCGAGCAAATGAACAACTCGTCACTCCACTACCGGTTCATTCCATCTTACTTATAAGATTTACGAAGGATGTCGAAGTATGGAAATGGGTACTGTTAAGTGGTTCAACAATGCCAAAGGGTTCGGTTTTATCTGCCCTGAGGGCGGCGGCGAAGACATTTTCGCCCATTACTCGACCATCCAGATGGATGGTTACAGAACGCTAAAAGCCGGACAAGCGGTTCGGTTTGATGTTCACCAGGGGCCAAAAGGTAACCACGCCAGCGTGATTGTCCCTGTTGAAGCTGAAGAAACAGAAACAGCCGCATAACTCTTTTGCTTCATTGTGTACATCCCGCCAGCAAAATGCCAGTCCTTCTGACTGGCATTTTTTTATCGCTACTCGCGCGCCAGGGCGTCGACGGGGTCCAGACGAGCCGCATTGCGCGCCGGTAGCCAGCCAAACAGCACCCCGGTCAGCGTGGAGCATAAAAACGCGGTCAATAGCGCCAACGGTGAAAAACCGATCTCCCAGCCGGGTAAAAACAGCTGTAATACAAAGGCAATCAGCAGCGAAAGCGTGACGCCCAGCGCCCCGCCAACCAGGCAAACCAGCACCGCCTCGATCAAAAACTGCTGTAAGACATCGCTGGCCCGCGCCCCGACCGCCATACGGATACCGATCTCCCGCGTGCGTTCGGTGACTGAGACCAGCATAATATTCATCACGCCAATACCGCCGACCACCAGCGCAATCACCGCCACCAGCGTCAGAAACAGCTGTAATGTATGTGTGGTCCGTTCCGCCGTTTTCAAGATGCTGTCCATATTCCAGGTGAAAACATCTTTCTTACCGTGACGCAGTTCCAGTAGACGCAACAGCTGCTGCTCGGCAACCGCGCTGTCGTAGCCTTCATTGACGCGCACGGTGATGGAATTCAGCCACGACTGCCCCATCACCCGGCCAGCCATCGTGGTATAGGGCAACCAGACGCGCAGAATTTTGCTGCTGCCGAACATTGACTGTTTTTCATCCGCCACGCCGATCACCGTCGCGGGCATATTGCCGACCAGAATCACTTCGCCGACGACCCGCGCTTTATGCGGAAATAGCTGTCGGCGCGCGTTGCTGTCGAGCACCACCACCTGCGCGCGGCTATTTAGCTGAAGCTCGTTAAAGGTATTGCCTTCGCTAAAGGTCATGCCGTAGACGTTAAAGTACTGCGCCCCCACGCCCTCGGCGCTGGCGGCAACGTCGATGTTATTCGCCCGCAGGCGCAGGCTTTTTGATACCGCAGGGGTCGCCGAGCTCACCCACGGCTGTTTCTGAATAGCTAACAGGTCATCGTACTTGAGCGATTGCTGATAGCGGGGATCGTCATCGCCGAAATCCTTGCCGGGATATACATCAATGGTATTGGTGCCGATGGCGCGGATATCGGCCAGCACCATCTGCTTCGCGGCATCGCCCACCACCACAATCGACACCACAGATGCGATGCCGATAATAATGCCGAGCATCGTCAGCAGCGTACGCATTTTATTCGCCGCCATCGCGCGCCAGGCCATGATCAGCGCTTCGCGAAAGCCGCTGCTGAACTGACGCCACGCCGACGGTTCGGCCGCCGTGCGCTGGCGCAGTACGCCGCCTTGCGCCGGACTCAGCGCGGGCGGATTACGCACGATTTCACCGTCGTGGATCTCAATCACCCGCTCCGCCTGGGCCGCCACCTGCGGGTCATGGGTGACGATAATCACCGTATGCCCCTGCGCTTTTAGCTGGTGAAGGATCCCCATGACCTCTTCGCCGGAGCGGCTGTCCAGCGCACCGGTTGGCTCATCCGCCAGAATCACTTCCCCGCCGTTCATCAGGGCACGGGCGATACTCACCCGCTGCTGCTGGCCGCCGGAGAGCTGCGAAGGCTGATATTCAGCTCTGTCGCCCAGCCCCAGCCGAACCAGCAGCTCATGGGCCCGGGCAAGGCGCGCTTTGCGCTCGGCGCCGGCATAAACCGCAGGAACTTCCACGTTCTGCGCCGCGGTGAGATGCGATAACAGGTGATAGCGCTGGAAAATAAAACCGAAATGTTCCCGCCGCAGGCGCGCCAGCTCGTCACCGTTGAGACGAGCCACGTCCGTTCCCGCGACCCGGTAGGTACCGCCGGTCGGTTTGTCCAGACAGCCGAGAATATTCATCAGCGTGGATTTCCCGGAGCCGGACGCGCCGACGATTGCCACCATCTCACCGGCGGCAATGTTCAACGTAATGCCTTTCAGCACCTCAACGTTGCCATCGCCGGAGGGGTAGCTGCGGCGAATATCACGCAGTTCCAGTAACGTCGTCATTTCGCCGCTCCGGCCGCACCTTCGCCGATAATGACTTCATCCCCCTCGTCCAGCCCTTTCACCACCGCCACATCGGTGTCGTTACGCGCGCCGATAACGATTTCACGCTCTTTAACTTCACCGGTACGCAGCAGACGCACGTGATAGCGGTTATCGCCGATGGCCTCACCCAGCGCGCTCAGCGGGATGGTGATAACATTTTTCACTTCTGAGAGCTGAATATGCACCTGGGCGGTCATCTCCAGGCGCAGGATGCCCTGCGGGTTCGGCACTTCAAAACGGGCGTAGTAGAAAATAGCGTCGTTGACCTTTTCGGGCGTCGGGAGAATATCCTTCAGCGTTCCTTCATAGCGCGTCAGCGGATCGCCCAGTACGGTAAACCAGGCCTTTTGCCCCGGCTTAAGATGAATGACGTCCGCTTCCGAGACCTGCGCCTTCACCAGCATGGTGCTGAGATCGGCCAGGGTCAAAATATTCGGCGCCTGCTGGGCGGCAATCACCGTCTGCCCCTGCAGGGTGGTGATTTGCGTCACTTCTCCGGACATCGGCGCCAGAATTTTGGTGTAGTCGAGGTTGGTTTTGGCCGTATCCAGGGTCGCCTGATTGCGTTTGACCTGGGCTTCAATCGTGCCGATTTGCGCCTCTTTGACCGCTAAGTCGGTCGCGGCGGTATCGAGGTCCTGGCGAGAGACCAGCTGCCGCTGCGCCAGCTGCTGCTGACGAGCCAGCGTCGCCGCAGACAGTTTACGTTCCGCGCGCGCCTGGTTCAGCTGCGCCCGTAGCTCCATCAACGTCGCTTCGACTTCCTTTATCTGGTTTTCCGCCTGCTCCGGGTCGATAACCCCCAGCAGCTGGTCTTTTTTGACTTTGTCGCCAATCTCGACGCGCAGCGTTTTTAGCTGCCCGCTCACCTGCGCCCCGACGTCCACTTTTTTCAACGCATCGAGCTTACCGGTCGCCAGCACGCTCTGCTGAAGGTCGCCTTTACGCACCACCAGCGTCTGATACTGCGGCAGCGGCGCATTCAGAATTCGCCATCCCCAGACGGCGAGGGCCAGCACGACAATCGCCAGCAGCCACCAAACTTTCCTGCGCTTTCCATTTAATTTCATAACAATTCCTGATGTTTTAACCCGCAGAACCCGCGACAATTCTATCTAAATGCGGCAATAGAATAACGCGCATTTTTAGATGCGCTTCATTTTTGTTTAACTGAAGTTGAGGGTATGCAGATGAAGACCTGCCGGGATGGATAGCCCGGCAGAAAGAGAGAAACAGCGGCCAGCGCTAATCCGCGCGTCCGCGCGCCAGCCATAGCACGCGAGAGAACATTTTTTTCAACAGCGTCGGAATGGCGTCAACCCCGCGCCGTCCGGCCTCCATCGCCACTTCAATCGCCAGGTCGGGCTTAGACGAGCGATGAATCGCTTTGGTGATCACCCGCCGCATATTCATGGGTATATTCATCGGCAGCTGCGCGACCCGGTGATAAACATCGTCGAAGCCCTGACGGTACATAAAATGCTCCATATCCATCGCCGGTAGCGCGGTGAGATGGTCTCGCTCCAGCATTTTATCGTCATTCAACAAACTGCGAACGGTGGCGGCGTATTTCTTCCCGGCTTCATCGCCATCCACCAGCACATGCCACTCAATACCCATTCGCCGGGCGAATTTAATCAGCGGTTTCAAACCCGACTGGGCAAACTCAATGACCTTCACCCCTTCCGCATCAAAGTGATGGCCGCACTGGCGGGCCAGCTCGTTGATAACCCAGGTTTCCGTCTCCCCCTCCACCAGCAGCCAGCAGCGGGCAAACAGCGATGAAGCGCGGTTAAAGCGAATATGAAACGCGATGCGCCGGCTGTCTTCCGCATTCATCCCGCCGGGCCCCAGCCGCCAGGCCGACACTCGTGAAGATTCACGCACCAGCCGACAGACGTGCTCGACGGGCGTTAATGACAGCAGCTCGCCGGAGTTCGTTGTCGTCACCCGCTGCAGCGGCAGTAAATTGAGCAAATGCCAGGCCACCGACAGCATAATAGGATGCAACCGGGTTTCCGGATCCTCAATCAACAAGAGCGGCCGCGCATCGCGATCGAGTCTTACCGTGCCTTTCGCCTGCAGCAGAGTCGAAAACAGCCCCAATAAAATCACCCGATGGCTGCGCCCGCCGGGCTTGTCGATCATCCTGTTGATAATATCCAGGTAGCGCCAGCTGCGCTGTTCATCATGTGAATGACGGCGCATCAGACGATGGCGCGACTGCGCGCTGCTCTGCTCGGCAAAATAGTGCTCCAACAACTGCACCATAGCCGACAGCCCCTGGCGGATCTGCCCATCGGTTAAATTTTGCGGATGATGTACCAGTTCGCGAGAGAGGAAATCAAGCTGGCGAGCGGTAATTTCGATCTGCGGCGAGTGAGGAACGGTGCCGTTGTGGATCCGTCGCATAAAGCGGGCGTCGCGTAGCCGCAGAACCGGCATCAGCCGTACCAGGTGACGGGCGAGTTCATCAATATCGTCAAGCTCCAGCGCTTTCCCTTCACCATCTATAAAGCTGCGCAGGGTCATCACGCTGTCGTCATCGGCAAGCTCCCCCTCCAGGCGATAGAAAACGCGCTGATAGCCATCGTCGCAGGGAACCCAGCAGCTGCTGAGAGGACGATAGCGTCGAACCCGATGGCGCCCGGGTTCATTTTCACGGAAGGTCAGGATGATATGCAGATGATGCTCGCGCCCCTGAATATCGCCGGGCGGAAACCAAAAATCTTCCCGAACAAAATGATAGAGGTCGAACTCCGGCGACAGGAGCAGCGTCAGGGCATCCAGCAGGCTGGATTTACCCCAGGCATTTTCGCCAATCAGCACGTTATTTTGTTCAAGCATCAACGATAATCGGTTAATGCCGCGAAAACCGACTATTTCTACGCGCTCAAGATGCATATGCCCTCCGCTCAGTGGCGACTATCTCCTTCAGTTATCAGCAGTATAGCGAGGTGAGCATCAACATGACACTCCGGGCGTCTGCGAATCGCTCATGGCTGCAGGGGGGGAATGTGATGCGCCGTACTTCACTTAATTGAGAAACGCATTCATCATTGAAAGTCGTTTTTTTAACCGTTTTTGTTCTACACTTTTAAAAAATCCGACATAAAAAGGAATCCCAGCGCATTGTTCTAAATCAACTTACATCAATTTATTTAACTGGTCCCAAGGTGGCGATCGTCCATAGAATAGCGTCGCTTTATTCTGGTCGTCATTCTTTGTGGCGAAAATAAAGGCCGGCACGAAAACTCGTGCGCGTTTACGTTTTTATTGAGGTGGTTATGTTTAGAAAATTAGCAGCAGAATGCTTTGGTACATTCTGGCTGGTATTTGGTGGTTGCGGCAGCGCCGTGCTGGCTGCGGCATTCCCTGAGCTGGGAATTGGTTTTGCCGGCGTCGCTCTGGCTTTCGGTTTAACCGTATTAACCATGGCGTATGCCGTCGGTCATATTTCCGGCGGACACTTTAACCCGGCGGTAACTTTAGGTTTATGGGCCGGCGGTCGTTTCCCGGCCAGGGACGTGATTGGTTATATTATCGCCCAGGTTGTCGGCGGTATTATCGCCGCCGCTATTCTGTACGTTGTCGCCAGCGGTAAAGCGGGCTTTGACGCCGCCGCTAGCGGATTCGCATCGAACGGCTATGGCGAACATTCTCCCGGCGGTTTCTCCATGCTCTCCGCTATTGTGATTGAGATCGTCCTGACCTGCGGCTTCCTGCTGGTCATTCACGGCGCCACGGATAAAAACGCACCGGCCGGCTTCGCTCCTATCGCTATTGGCCTGGCGCTAACGCTTATCCACCTGATCAGCATTCCGGTCACCAACACGTCGGTAAACCCGGCGCGCAGTACCGCGGTAGCGATATTCCAGGGCGGCTGGGCGCTGCAGCAGCTGTGGCTATTCTGGGTGATGCCGATTATCGGCGGCATTCTCGGCGGCGTGCTCTACCGCACCCTGCTGGAAAAACGCAGCTAAACTTCCCCCACTTTTCTTGAGGCCCGGTGCTGCCGGGCCTTTCTTTTTTTCCACCACTTTACTCAGTCCGGCGATTTGGGTAGTGTCAGGGGCGCTATTTTCATTCTGCAAGGACCAGGCCGTTCATGTTTTCGGGACTTTTAATCATTCTGCTGCCGTTGGTTATAGGCTATCTTATTCCTCTTCATCGGCCATCAGCCCTTAAACTCATCGCGCGACTTCTGAGCTGGATTGTCTACGTTATTCTCTTTTTTATGGGTATTAGCCTGGCCTTCCTGGATAATCTGGCCAGCAACCTCCTGGCGATCCTTCATTATGCGGCGGTCAGCGTCGTTATTATTCTGCTGTGCAATATTGCCGCCCTGATGTGGCTCGAGCAAAAAATGCCCTGGCAAAATCATCATCGTCAGGAAAAATTACCCTCCCGTCTGGCAATGGCTCTGGAATCCCTTCAGCTATGCGGCGTGGTATTTATTGGTTTTATGATTGGTCTGAGCGGCATATCCTTTTTACAACACGCCACCGAGGCCAGCGAATATACCCTGATCTTCCTTTTGTTCCTCATCGGTATTCAACTGCGCAATAATGGCATGACGCTGCGGCAGATCGTACTGAATCGCCGCGGAATGATTGTCGCGGTAGTGGTCATGGTCAGTTCACTGCTGGGCGGTATCATCAACGCCTTTATTCTCGACCTGCCGCTAAAAACCGGCCTAGCCATGGCTTCCGGGTTTGGCTGGTATTCGCTCTCCGGGATCCTGCTGACCGAATCCTATGGCCCGGTAATTGGCAGCGCGGCCTTCTTTAACGATCTTGCCCGCGAGCTGCTGGCGATAATGCTTATCCCCGGACTGGTGCGCCGCAGCCGTTCCACCGCGCTGGGCCTTTGCGGCGCGACATCAATGGACTTTACGCTGCCGGTACTGCAACGCTCTGGCGGGGTGGAGATTGTGCCGGCGGCCATCGTTCATGGCTTCATTCTCAGTCTGCTGGTGCCCATATTGATGGCTTTCTTCTCCGCTTAATACCTCTCTGGCGGTAGTCTTCTGCCGCCAATTTTGCGCTAAATCAATCTCCCCGTAAGTTGTATCAGAAATACCTTTTCTCTTCTCGCGCTCGGGCATAACCTTAAACATGTATATTAAATATAACTTTAAAAAAGGTGTGACCATGTTTTGTGTGCAATGTGAACAAACCATCCGTACCCCGGCAGGGAACGGCTGCTCTTACGCGCAGGGTATGTGCGGGAAAACGGCCGAAACGTCCGATCTGCAGGATCTGCTGATTGCCTCTCTGCAGGGACTCTCCGCCTGGGCGCTTAAAGCCCGTGAATACGGCATCATCGACCACGACATCGATAGCTTTGCGCCGCGCGCTTTTTTCTCCACGCTGACCAACGTTAACTTCGATTCCCCGCGTATCGTTGGCTATGCGCGCGAGGCCATCACCCTGCGTGAAGCGCTGAAAGCCCAGTGCCTGAATATTGATGCCCACGCGACGGTTAACAACCCGATGGCCGATCTGCAGCTGGCGAGCGACGATCTGGGCGACCTGCAGCGCCAGGCGGCGGAATTCACCCCGAACAAAGACAAAGCGGCCATCGGCGAGAACATTCTCGGCCTGCGCCTGCTGTGCCTGTACGGCCTGAAAGGCGCTGCGGCTTATATGGAGCACGCGCACGTTCTGGGTCAGTACGACAACGACATCTACGCCCAGTACCATAAAATCATGGCGTGGCTCGGTACCTGGCCTGCCGATATGAACGCGCTGCTGGAGTGCTCGATGGAAATCGGCCAGATGAACTTCAAAGTGATGAGCATTCTGGACGCTGGCGAGACCACCAAATATGGTCACCCCACCCCGACTCAGGTCAACGTCAAAGCGACCGAAGGCAAATGCATTCTGATTTCCGGCCATGACCTGAAAGATCTGTACAACCTGCTGGAGCAAACCGAAGGTACCGGGGTTAACGTCTACACCCACGGTGAAATGCTGCCAGCGCACGGTTACCCGGAACTGCGTAAATTCAAGCATCTGATTGGTAACTACGGCAGCGGCTGGCAAAACCAGCAGGTCGAGTTTGCCCGCTTCCCTGGCCCGATTGTGATGACCTCTAACTGCATCATCGACCCAACCGTCGGCGCCTATGACGACCGTATCTGGACCCGCAGCATCGTCGGCTGGCCAGGCGTCAATCATCTGGAAGGCGAAGATTTCGCCCCGGTTATCGCCCAGGCGCAGCAGATGGCGGGCTTCCCGTACAGCGAGATCCCGCACCTGATCACCGTTGGCTTCGGTCGTCAGACCCTGCTGGGCGCGGCTGATACGCTGATCGACCTGGTGAGCCGTGAAAAACTGCGCCATATCTTCCTGGTGGGCGGCTGCGACGGGGCGCGCGGCGAACGTAACTACTTCACCGATTTCGCCACCAGCGTACCGGACGACTGCCTGATCCTGACCCTGGCCTGCGGTAAATACCGTTTCAACAAACTCGAATTCGGCGATATCGAAGGTCTGCCGCGTCTGGTCGATGCCGGTCAGTGTAACGACGCTTACTCTGCCATCATCCTGGCGGTCACCCTGGCTGAGAAACTGGGTTGTGGCGTGAACGACCTGCCGCTGTCTCTGGTGCTCTCCTGGTTTGAACAGAAAGCGATTGTTATTCTGCTGACCCTGCTGTCGCTGGGCGTGAAAAATATCGTCACCGGCCCGACGGCGCCGGGCTTCTTCACGCCGGACCTGCTGGCCGTTCTCAACGAGAAATTCGGTCTGCGTTCCGTGACCACCGTTGAAGAAGACATGAAGCAGCTGCTGAGCGCGTAAGGAGTAAAGAATGACAATGCCAACTCATCAGTGCCCATGGCGGATGCAGGTTCATCACATCCATCAGGAAACGCCGGATGTATGGACAATTTCGTTGCTGTGCCACGACTATTATCCGTACCGTGCCGGGCAGTATGCACTGGTCAGCGTACGTAATTCAGCGGAGACGCTGCGTGCTTACACCATTTCATCGACGCCGGGAGTAAGCGAGTACATCACGCTGACCATCCGTCGGATTGACGATGGCGCAGGCTCACAGTGGCTGACCCGCGACGTGAAGCGCGGCGACTATATCTGGCTGTCCGATGCCATAGGTGAATTTACCTGTGAAGATAGGGCTGAAGATAAGTTCCTGATGCTGGCTGCTGGCTGCGGCGTTACGCCAATCATGTCAATGCGTCGCTGGTTGGCAAAGTACCGCCCGCAGGCCGATGTGCAGGTGATCTTTAACGTTCGTTCACCGCAAGATGTTATTTTTGCCGACGAATGGCGCGAATATCCGGTGACCTTAGTCGCTGAAAACAATGCCACCCACGGTTTTATTTCTGGCCGACTGACGACCGATCTGCTGAAAAGCGTACCGGATCTGACCTCTCGTACCGTGATGACCTGCGGCCCGGCGCCGTATATGGATTGGGTTGAGCAGGAGGTGAAAGCGCTGGGCGCGACGCGTTTCTTTAAAGAGCAGTTCTTTACGCCGGTAGCCGAAGCCGCTACCAGCGGCCTGAAGTTCACCAAACTGCAGCCGGCGAAAGCGTTCTACGCGCCGGTCGGCACCACGCTGCTCGAAGCGCTGGAAAGCAATAAGGTGCCGGTTACCGTCGCCTGTCGCGCAGGCGTCTGCGGCTGCTGCAAAACCAAAGTGGTTTCCGGAGAATATACCGTCAGCAGTACCATGACGTTAACCGATGCGGAAATCGCTGAAGGCTACGTGCTGGCCTGCTCCTGCCACCCGCAGGGTGATTTGGTACTGGCTTAATCCTCAACAGCCGGATGGCGCAACGCCGTCCGGCAATGTTTACCGCCAGGCCGAATTGCCGCCGATGGCGTAGCGCCCTGCCCCGAGGAAGGCAATCGCCAGCGCGCCCACAAAGAAATAGACCAGGCTCTCAATCGCCCACGCGCCTACCGCATCCAGCGCAAAGGTTTTGCCCGTCCCGACCATCAGCCAGGCCACGACCATCGTAAACGCCAGCACCAGCGCCGCCGGACGCGTAAGCACTCCCAGAATCAGCAGGCAAGGCGCTACCACCTCGCCCACTAAAACCCCATAAGCGATAAACCCCGGCAATCCTTTTGCTACCAGCATATTGCTGATTCCCCCTACGCCATCAAATAGCTTATGCAACCCGTGAAACAGCATCAGCCCGCCAACGGCAAGTCGTAACAAGAGTTTGCCGAAATCGTCATGGGATAGCAGTTTATTAACAGCATTTAACAGCGATTTAACCATTTGAAATGATTCCTGTTTACCACTTTATGTGAGCTCAGATTATGCGGAGTTTTTGCTGAAAAAAACCAGCGAAAAATGAGGGGGGAAAGCGAGCGTAACTGGCAGTTTCATCTAAGCTTGTAAGCGTTATCACAAAAAGGAGATGGAGAACCATGAAACAGACCGTGGCGGCATACATAGCCAAAACTCTTGAACAGGCTGGCGTTAAACGTATTTGGGGCGTAACCGGGGATTCGCTCAACGGCTTAAGCGACAGCCTGAACCGTATGGGGACCATCGACTGGATGCCCACGCGCCATGAAGAAGTGGCCGCCTTCGCCGCCGGGGCGGAAGCGCAGCTTACCGGCGAACTGGCGGTCTGCGCAGGCTCCTGCGGGCCGGGCAACCTGCATCTGATTAACGGCCTTTTCGACTGCCACCGCAATCACGTTCCGGTTCTGGCCATCGCCGCCCATATTCCTTCCAGCGAAATCGGCAGCGGCTATTTTCAGGAAACGCATCCGCAGGAGCTGTTCCGGGAATGCAGTCACTACTGTGAACTGGTCTCCACCCCGGAACAGATCCCGCAGGTGCTGGCCATCGCCATGCGCAAAGCGGTGATTAACCGCGGCGTCTCGGTAGTGGTGCTTCCCGGCGACGTTGCGCTGAAAGCCGCGCCGGAAAGCGCCAGCAGCCACTGGTACCACGCGCCGCTGCCGCAGGTGACGCCGGCGGAAGAAGAGCTGAAAAAGCTGGCCCAGCTGCTGCGCTATTCAAGCAACATCGCCCTGATGTGCGGCAGCGGCTGCGCCGGAGCGCATAAAGAGCTGGTAGACTTCGCCGAGAAGCTCAAAGCGCCTATCGTTCACGCGCTGCGCGGCAAAGAGCACGTAGAATACGACAACCCTTATGATGTGGGGATGACCGGACTGATTGGCTTCTCCTCCGGCTTCCACACCATGATGAACGCTGACACCCTGGTGCTGCTCGGCACCCAGTTCCCCTATCGCGCCTTCTACCCGACGGACGCGAAAATCATTCAGATTGATATCAATCCCGGCAGTATTGGCGCCCACAGTAAAGTGGATATGGCGCTGGTCGGCGATATTAAATCGACCCTCAGCGCGCTGATGCCGCATCTTGAGGAGAAAACCGACCGTAAGTTCCTCGATAAAGCGCTGGAACACTATCGCGACGCGCGCAAGGGGCTTGATGACCTGGCGAAGCCCAGCGACAAAACAATTCATCCGCAGTATCTGGCGCAGCGCATCAGCCACTATGCCGACGACGATGCCATCTTTACCTGCGACGTGGGTACGCCGACCGTCTGGGCCGCGCGCTATTTGCAGATGAACGGCAAGCGTCGCCTGCTCGGATCGTTCAACCATGGGTCAATGGCTAACGCCATGCCGCAGGCCATCGGTGCGAAGGCCACCGCCCCTGACCGTCAGGTTGTGGCAATGTGTGGCGACGGCGGCTTCAGCATGCTGATGGGGGATTTTCTCTCGCTGGCGCAGATGAAGCTGCCGGTGAAGATCGTTATCTTCAATAACAGCGTACTGGGCTTCGTGGCGATGGAGATGAAGGCCGGGGGCTATCTGACAGACGGCACTGAACTTCACGCCACCAACTTTGCCCGCATCGCCGAAGCGTGCGGCATCAAGGGCATACGTGTTGAAAGCGCGTCAGAGGTTGATGAAGCGCTGCAAACCGCTTTCGCTACCGATGGCCCGGTCCTGGTGGATGTGGTCGTCGCCAGTGAAGAGCTGGCGATGCCGCCGCAAATTAAACTGGAGCAGGCCAAAGGTTTCAGCCTTTATATGCTGCGCGCGATTATCAGCGGCCGCGGCGACGAAGTTATCGAACTGGCGAAAACTAACTGGCTAAGGTAAAAATATCCTTTTCAATTCATACGCAAAATTATTCGTGTTGCCTCAAGGCGGCAAGGCCGAAAATCCCCGGGCGCAGAGATAACTCTGTGACCGGGGTTTGAGGGAGCAGCCAACGCCGGGGCAGCGCGAAGGATGAAGTGTATAAGGATATGACATGATAGATTTACGCAGCGATACCGTTACCCGTCCGGGCCGCGCCATGCTGGAAGCCATGATGGCCGCTCCGGTCGGGGATGACGTGTATGGCGATGACCCGACCGTTAACGAACTCCAGCGCTTTGCCGCCGACCTGGCGGGCAAAGAGGCCGCTATCTTCCTGCCTAGCGGCACCCAGGCCAACCTGGTCGCCCTGCTCAGCCACTGCCAGCGCGGCGAAGAGTATATCGTCGGCCAGGGCGCGCATAACTATCTCTACGAAGCCGGCGGCGCGGCGGTGCTTGGCAGCATCCAGCCGCAGCCAATCGATGCCGCAGCGGACGGTTCCCTGCCGCTGGATAAAGTCGCGGCCAAAATCAAACCGGACGATATCCATTTCGCCCCTACCCGGCTGCTGTCGCTGGAAAACACCCATAACGGCAAAGTGCTGCCGCGTGAATATCTCAAAGATGCCTGGGAGTTTACGCGCCAGCGCGGCCTGGGGCTGCACGTTGACGGGGCGCGTATTTTTAACGCCGTCGTGGAATACGGCTGCGCGCTGCGCGAGATCGCCCGCTACTGCGACTCCTTCACCATCTGCCTGTCTAAAGGACTCGGCGCGCCGGTAGGCTCACTGCTGGTGGGGAGCGAAGAGTACATTCACCGCGCTATCCGCTGGCGGAAAATGGTCGGCGGCGGGATGCGTCAGGCCGGGATTCTGGCGGCCGCGGGCCTGTATGCCCTGCAGAACAACGTCGCGCGCTTAAAAGAGGATCACGACAACGCCGCGTGGATGGCGGAGCAGCTGCGCGCCGCCGGCGCCGAGGTGACGCGTCATGATACCAATATGCTGTTTGTTCGCGTCGGTGAAGCGCGCGCCGCCGCGCTGGGCGAGTATCTGCGCGAACGAGGGGTGCTGATCAACGCTTCGCCCATCGTGCGCCTGGTGACGCATATTGACGTTAACCGCCAGCAGCTCACCGAGGTGGTTAGCCACTGGCAGGCATTTTTAAACCGTTAAGGAGTCCGGCGTGTCGCAGCGAATTCTGGTGCTTGGCGCCAGCGGTTATATCGGCCAGCATCTGGTGAAAAGGCTCAGCGAGCAGGGCTTCACCGTGCTGGCGGCGGCACGCCACATCGACAGGCTTAAAAAACAGCAGCTCCCCGGCGTCGAGTGCTATTCGCTCGATTTAAACCAGCCGGACGCGCTACCCGCCCTGCTGGCGCAGGCTGATACCGTTTACTATCTGGTGCACGGGATGGGCGAAGGCGGGGACTTTATCCGCCACGAACGGCGGGTCGCCCTCAACGTTCGCGACGCGCTGCGCAAGTCGCCGGTGAACGAAGTCATCTTTCTCAGTTCCTTACAGGTGGAGAAGCAGGAGCAATCCGATCATCTGCGCGCCCGCCAGATCACCGGCGATCTGCTGCGCGAATCAGGCGTTCCGGTAGCGGAAGTTCGCGCCGGCATTATCGTCGGCGCCGGTTCCGCCGCCTTCGAAGTGATGCGCGATATGGTCTACAACCTGCCGGTGCTGACGCCGCCGCGCTGGGTGCGCTCGCGCACCACGCCGATTGCGCTGGAAAATTTACTCTACTATCTGCTGCAGCTGCTAAACCATCCAGCCCGCGAGCATCGGGTGTTTGAAGCCGCCGGACCGGAAATTTTGAGCTATCAGCAGCAGTTCATCCGCTTTATGGCGGTCAGCGGCAAACGCCGCCCGCTGATCCCCATCCCTTTCCCGACCCGCTGGATTTCGGTGTGGTTTCTCAACGTCATTACCTCAGTGCCGCCAACCACGGCCAAAGCGCTGATCCAGGGGCTAAAGCACGATCTGATTGCCGACGATCGGGCCCTGCGGGCCTTAATTCCTCAACCGCTTATCGCGTTTGATGAAGCGGTGCGCCTTACGCTTAAAGAAGAGGAGCAGCTGGTGAACTCCAGCGACTGGGGCTACGATGCGCAGGCCTTCGCCCGCTGGCGGCCCGAGTACGGCTACTATCCGAAACAGGCAGGCTGTACCGTTAACACTTCCGCCAGCCTTGCTGCGCTGTGGAAGGTAGTCAACCAAATTGGCGGCAAAGAGGGCTATTTCTTCGGCAACGCTCTGTGGAAAACACGCGGGGTGATGGATCTGCTGGTCGGTCACCGGCTGGCAAAAGGTCGCCCGGAAAATGAATATCTGCAGACCGGCGATGCGGTGGACAGCTGGAAGGTGATTATCGTCGAGCCGGAAAAGCAGTTGACGCTGTTATTCGGCATGAAAGCGCCCGGCCTTGGCCGCCTGAGCTTTACCCTGCGCGATAAAGGCGATCATCGCGAACTGGACGTGCGCGCCTGGTGGCACCCGCACGGTATGCCGGGGCTTTTCTACTGGCTGCTGATGATCCCGGCGCATCTGTTTATTTTTCGCGGTATGGCGCGACGCATCGCCCACCTGGCGGAGCAAATCACCATCAAATAGAGTATAGGTGCAGAATTCTTTCATGATTCTCATTGCATCGTAGTCAGAATCACGGAAAAATGCGCACGAAATTCTTTTGTTAAACAGTGGATCGATATGAAGGTACTGGTTACCGGTGCGACCAGCGGATTGGGCCGCAACGCGGTGGAATATCTGCGTAACAGGGGCATTAGCGTCAGAGCGACCGGGCGCAACGAAGCGATGGGCAAGCTTCTGAGCAAAATGGGCGCAGAGTTCGTCCCTGCGGACTTAACCGAGCTGGTCTCTTCGCAGGCCAAAGTGATGCTCGCCGGTATCGATACCCTGTGGCACTGTTCCAGCTTTACCTCGCCGTGGGGCACCCAGCAGGCCTTCGATTTAGCTAACGTGCGCGCGACCCGGCGTCTCGGCGAGTGGGCGGTCGCCTGGGGCGTGCGCAACTTCGTGCATATCTCTTCGCCGTCGCTCTATTTTGATTATCACCATCATCGCGATGTTGCGGAGGATTTCCGCCCGCAGCGTTTCGCCAACGAATTCGCCCGCAGCAAGGCGGCAAGCGAAGATGTGATCAATCTGCTGGCGCAGGCCAACCCAAATACCCGTTTTACAATCCTGCGTCCGCAAAGCCTGTTTGGCCCGCATGATAAAGTGTTTATCCCGCGCCTGGCGCAGATGATGCAGCACTACGGCAGCGTCCTGTTGCCGCGCGGCGGCAGCGCGCTGGTGGATATGACCTACTATGAAAACGCGGTACACGCGATGTGGCTCGCCAGCCAGCCGCAGAGTGACCTTCTGCCCTCGGCCCGCGCGTACAACATTACTAACGGCGAACCGCAAACCCTGCACAGCATTGTGCAGAAACTCATAGACGAGCTGGGGATTAAGTGCCGCATCCGTTCGGTTCCCTATCCCATGCTGGATATCATCGCCCGCAGCATGGAGCGCTTTGGCAATAAGTCAGCGAAAGAGCCCGCATTTACCCACTACGGCGTCTCTAAGCTGAACTTTGATTTTACTCTTGATATCTCCCGCGCCCAGCAGGAGCTAGGCTATCAGCCGGTCATCACGATGGATGAAGGGATTCTCCGCACCGCCGCGTGGTTGAAGGACCACGGCAAGCTGCACTATTAACCACGCCCGTACTTTTCCAGCAGCGCTTCGGCTATCGCCAGGGTTTGCGCATCGGCAACCCCGTCCCAGCGCGCGGGACGGAAGTGCATCTGGAAAGCCATAATGACCCGCTTCTGCTGCGCTGGCGTCATTTCCGGCGTCACCTGATAGCCGTAGCGCGCCAGGACGTCCAGCAGCGCTGCGGCGTCTACCGGCTCGTATGACGGACGGCCCTGCAGATAAAATGCCACGCGCCGGGCATCAGGCCATGCGCCAATCCCCTGCTCGGCCAGCCTGCGCCACGGGAACAGCGGCCCCGGATCGTCTTTGCGCTGCGGCGCGATATCCGCATGGGCGACCACGTTCTGCGGCGCGATGTGGTAGCGGGCGATAATATCTTTCGCCAGCGGGATCAGGGCGTCAATCTGCGCCGGATTAAACGGCGTAAAGCTTTTCACCCCCGCCGTTTTTTGCCAGCCGCGGTTCTCCAGCTCGATGCCAATCGAAGTGTCGTTAATGCGCGTGCTGCCGCGCCAGAAGCTGACACCCGCATGCCAGGCCAGTTCCTCTTCCGGCACCAGCTGCCAGATCCGCGGTTTGCCTCCGTGCAGCGGCGGTTTCTCCGGGATCAGGTAGTGAGAGCTCACCTGGTTATCCGTCAGCGTCGCCAGCGAAACGTCGAAATCATCGGCAGTGTAGTGAATCACCAGCACTTTGATGCGCGGATAAGCCGCCTGCGCCGGATGGCGCGTATCCAGCTGATAGCCATCGCGATCGATAATACCTTTTTCGCTGGCGCAGCCCGCCAGCAGCAGCGCCAGCAGTACGCCTGCCCGGCAAGCTCTCATCGGCGGGTCTTCACCGCGGTGCCGCTAACGCTGACCATCAGCATGCTGCTATCTTTACCGACGGTTTCGTAGTCAATATCAATCCCGACCACCGCATTGGCGCCCAGCGCCTTCGCCTGCTCGCTCAGCTCTTCAAACGCAATTTCACGGGCCTTACGCAGCTCCTTTTCATAGGCGCCGGAACGACCGCCGACGATATCGCGGATGCTGGCGAAAAAATCGCGGAATACGTTGGCGCCGAGAATCGCTTCCCCCGTGACGACGCCGCAGTATTCAATGATGGGCTGACCTTCGAGGGTCGGAGTGGTGGAAAATTGCATGATGAAACTCCTTCTTTAGCGTTCAATGCGTTAGCTCTAAGGGTCAAGCACAATCCCTATCTGATACACTATGCTTGAAAAGATATTCTAACGTAGTGAGCTCATAAGGAAATCATCATGCGCTACAAAGTTCTTGCATTAGTCCTCCCCTGCGCGCTGGCGCTCAGCGCCTGTACTACCGTCACGCCTGCGTACAAAGATAACGGCACCCGCAGCGGCCCCTGCATCGAAGGCGGCCCGGATGACGTAGCGCAGAAGTTTTATGACTACCAGGTACAGCACCGCAACAGCGATTTAACCGCGCTGCGCCCATACCTGAGCGACGGTCTGGCAAAACTGCTGAACGACGCGCGTCAGGACCCGTCTAACAACGCCCTGCTGCAGTCAAATCTTTTCTCCAGTAGCACAACGCCAGCCGACAGCGCCGATGTCGCCAGCGCCTCCACCATCCCTAATCGCGACGCGCGCAATATTCCCCTGCGCGTGGAGCTGAAACAGGGCACCCAAAGCTGGAAAGACGAAGTGCTGATGATTCAGGAAGGCCAGTGCTGGGCCGTGGATGACGTGCGCTACCTCGGCAACAACGCCCATGCGCCGGCGGGCACCCTGCGTCAGAGTCTGGAAAAACGCTAATCCAGGCGTTGGGCCGCTCGGGCCGAATGAAATAACCCCGGTAAAATGTCGGCATTTCCGCTGGTAATGCCGACATTGACTTATCCCACCTTCACGAAGCCATATTTTGTGCTAACTTTAAATGTAAACATGGTTTACATTTAACTTTTAACGCATAAATATTGCATAACTATTCTGCCAAAGGTACTATTTGCGGCCTCAATTGCTATATGTATCAGACTGCCCAGATGAGCATAAAATTAAACGGCATTAATTGCTTCTACGGCGCACACCAGGCGCTGTTCGACATCACGCTGGATTGCCCGCAGGGGGAAACGCTGGTGCTGCTCGGCCCAAGCGGTGCCGGTAAAAGCTCGCTGCTGCGCGTCCTCAATCTGCTGGAGATGCCGCGTTCCGGTACACTGCATATCGCCGGAAATCATTTCGACTTTACCAAAGCGCCTTCTGACAAAGCCATTCGCGAGCTGCGCCAGAACGTGGGTATGGTGTTCCAACAGTACAATCTGTGGCCGCATCTGACCGTGCAGCAAAATCTGATTGAAGCTCCCTGCCGCGTCCTCGGTTTGAGCAAAGATCAGGCTCTCGCCCGCGCTGAAAAGCTGCTCGAACGTCTGCGCCTGAAACCCTATAGCGATCGCTACCCGCTGCATCTTTCCGGCGGCCAGCAGCAGCGCGTCGCTATTGCCCGCGCCCTGATGATGGAACCGCAGGTTCTGCTGTTCGATGAACCCACGGCGGCGCTCGATCCAGAAATCACCGCCCAGATCGTCAGTATTATCCGCGAACTGGCTGAAACCGGTATTACGCAGGTTATCGTCACCCACGAAGTGGAAGTGGCGCGCAAAACAGCCAGCCGCGTGGTCTATATGGAAAATGGCCATATCGTTGAACAAGGTGATGCCGGCTGCTTCGCGCATCCGCAGACCGACGCGTTTAAAAACTATCTTTCACATTGATGTTTTCGGGGAAATGACGATGAAAAAAGTACTGATTGCCGCTCTTCTTGCGGGCATGAGCCTCTCCGCTACCGCAGCCCAGACCATTCGTTTCGCCACCGAGGCCTCCTACCCTCCGTTTGAATCGATCGATGCCAATAACAAAATTGTCGGCTTTGATGTCGATCTGGCGAACGCGCTGTGTAAAGAGATTGATGCCACTTGCACCTTTACCAACCAGGCTTTCGACAGCCTGATCCCCAGCCTGAAGTTCCGCCGTTTCGACGCGGTCATGGCCGGGATGGACATCACTCCTGAGCGTGAAAAACAGGTGCTGTTCACCACCCCGTACTATGAAAACTCCGCGCTGTTCGTCGGCCAGCAGGGTAAATTCACCAGCATTGACGCCCTGAAAGGCAAGAAAGTCGGCGTGCAGAACGGCACCACTCACCAGAAATTCATCACCGACAAACACCCGGAAATCACGACCGTTCCTTACGACAGCTACCAGAATGCGAAGCTGGACCTGCAGAACGGCCGTATTGATGCCGTATTCGGCGATACCGCCGTGGTGACCGAATGGCTGAAGAGCAATCCGAAGCTGGCCGCGGTGGGCGACAAGGTGACCGATAAAGACTACTTCGGCACCGGTCTCGGCATTGCGCTGCGCCAGGGCAATACCGAACTGCAGCAGAAATTTAACGCTGCGCTGGAAAAAGTGAAAAGCGATGGGACTTACCAGTCTATCTATAACAAATGGTTCCAGAAGTAACGCTGAATGAACGAATTTTTTCCATTAGCAAGCGCCGCCGGGATGACCGTCGGCCTTGCCGTTTGCGCCCTGATCATCGGCCTGGTGCTGGCGATGCTCTTTGCCGTCCTCGAGTCGGTAAAGCTGCGTCCGGTCGCCTGGCTCGCAACCGGCATTGTCACCCTTTTGCGCGGACTACCGGAAATTCTGGTGGTTCTGTTTATCTATTTTGGTTCCTCACAGCTGCTGCTGACCCTTTCTGACGGTTTTACGATCAATCTCGGCATTGTGCAGATTCCGGTACAGATGCAGATTGAAAACTTCGACGTCAGTCCGTTCCTCTGCGGGGCTATCGCGCTTTCTCTGCTGTATGCCGCTTACGCATCGCAGACCCTGCGCGGGGCGCTTAAAGCCGTTCCGCAGGGGCAATGGGAATCCGGTCAGGCGCTGGGATTATCGAAAGCCGCTATTTTCTTTCGCTTAGTGATGCCGCAAATGTGGCGCCACGCGCTGCCGGGACTCGGCAACCAGTGGCTGGTGCTGCTGAAGGATACCGCGCTGGTGAGCCTGATCAGCGTCAACGATCTGATGCTGCAAACTAAAAGCATCGCCACCCGAACCCAGGAGCCGTTTAACTGGTATATCATCGCGGCGGCAATCTATCTGGTCATCACCCTGTTGAGTCAGTACATTCTGAAACGTATTGACCAGCGTGCGACGCGCTTCGAACGGAGACCAGGCTGATGCTTGATTACTTACCCGAACTGCTAAAAGGGCTGCATACCAGCCTGACGCTGACCGCAGCCTCTATCGTCGTAGCGCTGATTCTGTCGCTGATCTTCACCATCATTCTGACGCTAAAAACGCCGGGGCTGGTGTGGATCGTGCGCGGCTATATCACGCTGTTTACCGGCACGCCGCTGCTGGTGCAGATCTTCCTGATTTACTACGGCCCGGGACAGTTCCCGTCGCTGCAGGAGTATCCGGTACTCTGGCATCTGATTTCCGAGCCCTGGCTCTGCGCGCTGATCGCCCTTTCTCTCAACAGCGCCGCTTATACCACGCAGCTGTTTTATGGCGCCATTCGCGCCATCCCGGATGGCCAGTGGCAATCCTGCGGCGCGCTGGGAATGAGTAAGAAAGATACGCTGGCGATCCTGCTGCCGTACGCCTTTAAACGCGCCCTCTCCTCCTACTCCAACGAAGTGGTGCTGGTGTTCAAGAGTACGTCTCTGGCCTACACCATTACCCTGATGGAAGTGATGGGTCACAGCCAGCTGCTCTATGGGCGTACCTATGATGTGATGGTGTTCGGCGCCGCCGGCATTGTCTATCTGGTGGTCAATGGCCTGCTGACGCTGCTGATGCGCCTGGTGGAACATAAAGCGCTGGCCTTTGAGCGACGCAATTAAAAACGCATAAAAAGCCAAATCAAGACGGATAAGCTCACTGAATTATCCGTCTTTTTTTATTCTGATTAAAATAAATATCCATGATTATTGAATATAAATTCATTTAGTGGCATTGTTACTCCCAGCCGCAGACACGGCACAACATCATAAGATTGACCGACGGGAGTTCCACAATGAAAAAGTTAGTTCTGGCCGCACTGCTTAGCACTTTCGCCTTTGGCGCCGCTGCCGCAGAAAAAATCAGCTTTGGCGTTTCTGCAACTTACCCACCGTTTGAATCGATGGACGCCAATAACCAGATCGCCGGTTTCGACATCGATCTGGCAAACGCGCTGTGTAAGCAGATGCAGGCTGAGTGTACGTTTACCAACCATGCCTTCGACAGCCTGATCCCGGCGCTCAAATTCAAGAAATATGATGCGGTCATCTCCGGCATGGACATTACCCCGGAGCGCAGCAAGCAGGTGGCATTTACCGACCCGTACTACGCTAACTCCGCGCTGGTTATCTCGAAGAAAGATGCCTTCCACTCTTTCGCCGATCTGAAAGGTAAGCGTATCGGGATGGAAAACGGCACCACGCACCAGAAATACCTGCAGGATAAACATCCGGAAGTGAAAACCGTGGCTTACGATAGCTACCAGAATGCGTTTATCGACCTGAAAAATGGCCGTATTGATGGGGTGTTTGGCGATACCGCCGTGGTCAACGAGTGGCTAAAAACCAACCCGCAGCTGGGCGCGGCAACGCCGAAAGTCACCGACGCGCAGTACTTCGGTACCGGCCTCGGCATTGCGGTACGCCCGGATAACAAAGCGCTGCTGGAAAAACTGAACGCCGCGCTGAAGGCGATTAAAGCCGACGGCACCTACGAGAAAATCAGCAAACAGTGGTTCCCGGAGTAAGCATTTCCCGGAGGCGGCGCTTGACGCGCCTGTCCGGGCTACCGGCCCGCAGACAGCCGTGGCCCCGTAGCCCGGGTAAGCGCAGCGCGGCCCGGGACGAAGCCGCACTAAAGCCTCAATCCCGGCGTACTCCCCGGATTGCGGCGTAAACGCCTTACCCGGGCTACCGGCCCGCAGACAACCGTGGCCCCGTAGCCCGGGCAAGCGCAGCGCGGCCCGGGACGAAGCCGCACTAAAGCCTCAATCCCGGCGTACTCCCCGGATTGCGGCGTAAACGCCTTACCCGGGCTACCGGCCCGCAGACAACCGTGGCCCCGTAGCCCGGGCAAGCGCAGCGCGGCCCGGGAAGAAGCCGCACCAAAGCCTCAATCCCGGCGCATTTCCCGGGCTGCGGCGTAAACGCCTTACCCGGGCTACCGGCCCGCAGACAGCCGTGGCCCCGTAGCCCGGGCAAGCTCAGCGCGGCCCGGGACGAAGCCGCACTAAAGCCTCAACCCCGGCGCACTCCCCGGGTTGCGGCGTAAACGCCTTACCCGGGCTATCGGCCCGCAGACGGCGATAGACCGGTATCGCGATCGGCCAATCCGCCACCTTACACCGGCAGGGTAAATTGGAAACAGGCCCCTGCGGGCGCTTCAAGCAGGCGAATATCGCCGCCGTGCAGCTGCAGCATCCGTCGCACAATCATCAAACCCAGCCCCCCTCGTGATGCGCTTTGCGCGCCAGGTTCAAGCACCGAAGGCCGTTCGAACAAGGTTGCCCGCAGCTCACCGGCAACGCCCGGTCCGCTATCGGCCACCTCGACGATAAACTCCGGCCCTGAGCGACGCGCCGTCAGGCGGATAAGCCCACCTTCCGGCGTATGGCGAATGGCGTTATCGAGCAGATTAGTCAGCACCCGTTCAATCATCGAGAGATCCGCCGTTATCGGCGGTAGCCCGGTGGCCAGATCCAGCTGTAAACCGATATTGCGCGTCGCGATTGCCAGGTCGAATTTTTGCGCGACATCCTGCACCAGCTCAGCCAGCACGAAGGTTTCCGGCTGCGGCTTAATCCCGCCGTGCTCCAGGCGAGCCAGCTCAAACAGCTGCTGAGAAAGATGGCGGACCTTGTTCCCCTGGCGCAGGGCGATATTCAGATACTGCTTGTTCTCCTCCATCGTCAAGCGATCGGCCTTCAGGCTTAACGTTTCCAGATATCCCAGCAAAGAGGTGAGCGGCGTGCGTAAATCGTGGGAGATATTGGCGACAAATTCTCGCCGCTGGCGATCGCTGTCGGCCAGACGGTCCCACTGCCCGGCAATCTGGCGGGCCAGTTCAATAAAGCGATTATGCAGCACGGCCACTTCATTCCCCGGGTTCGCCTCCGGAGTTTGCGCCGCCAGCGCCTTGATCGCATGAATACTGTCCTGGCTGTCGGTTGCCACCAGCGCGGTGAGCTGACGCACCGGGCGCGTTACCCAGAACCAGGCAAGCCAGCCAGCCAGCCCGCCGAGACCGGCCACCAGCAGCAGAGTCCACAGCAGCAGGCTCCACAAGGTTTTCTGCCAGGCGCTCGCCGCCAGTTCATTAAAGGTTTCACCCTGCAGGATAATGTAGAGATAGCCGCGCAGCTGGCCGTCCTGGCGCAGCGGCGCCACGCTAAACACCTTTTGCTTATCAAGGCTGCGCGGATCGTCGCCGTACACCGGCCAGGCGCCGCCGGAAAGAAACGTTTGCACCGGCGCCAGATCGATGCGCTGGCGCTTAATATGCCCCGGCGGCGCGGCGTCGGCCAGCAGCTCGCCGTCGGGCGAAAGCAGATACAGCTCCACGCTGGGATTGAAGGTCATCAGCCGATCAAAAAGCGGCTTCAGCATCCGGCGATCAACCTGCCCCTGAGCGTCCAACAGCGGCTCGCGGGCGGCGATCTGCTGCGCCAGCCCGGCGGAGAGACGCTGGACCATGACATTGCCGTACTGCGCGCTGCTGTACAGCTGGATCAGACAAACGGCTACGGCACAGAGCAGCAGCAGTGAGGTAAACACCAGCGCCAGGCGCTGGCTGAGGCTGAGACGGCGGATCATGGCTGCGCCTCTTTGCGCTCCACGGCAAATTTATAGCCTTTTCCCCAGACGGTCAGAATGATGTCCGGCTCCGCCGGGTCGCGCTCAATTTTGGTGCGCAGGCGGTTGATATGGGTATTGACCGTATGCTCATAGCCGTCGTGCTGATAGCCCCACACCCGATCAAGCAGCTCAAGGCGGGAAAAAACCTCCCCCGGATGGCGGGCAAAGTAGTAAAGCAGGTCGAACTCGCGCGGCGTCAGATCCACCGTCTCGCCGCGCAGCTTAACGTCGCGCGACAAGGGGTCAATGCTTAAACCATGGCTGGCGATACGACCGGCATCCATCAGCAGATTCTGCCCCATCGCCTCCTGACGACGGAACACCGCTTTGACCCGGGCGGTCAGTTCGAGAATCGAAAACGGTTTGGCCAGATAATCATCCGCTCCCATCTCCAGCCCCTGTACCCGCTGGGTTTCGCTGGCGCGAGCGCTGATAATAATCACCGGCAGATAGCGGGTTTGCTGACGAATGCGCCGACAAATTTCCAGACCGTCTACGCCCGGCAGCATCAGGTCGAGGATCACCGCATCCCAAAGCTCTTTTTCCAGCAGGCGCAGGGCCTGGGCTCCGTCCGCCACGTGGACAATCTGATAGCCCTCATCCAGCAGATTCAGGCGCAGCAGCGCGGCGATATCTTCATCATCTTCAACCAACAGGATTTTTTTTGCCACCGGCAGCACTCCGCTATTCTTACGTTCTGATTAGCCAAGCTTACCCGATCTTCACCGCCTGAAGAGTTCACATTTTGTTTATACTTCGCGAACCAGCAGGGTCAGCACCTCATAGTGGGCGGTATGGGGGAACATATCGAACAGCTGGACGCGCTCAATGCGATAACCGGCCAGGCGAGCGATATCTTTCGCCATCGTCCGGGCGTTGCAGCTGGAGTAGATAATAAAGCCTGGCGCCATACGGTTTAAATAGTCGCACAGGCCGTCGCCGATACCGCGACGCGGCGGATTCACCAGCACCAGATCGGGAATGTCGCCTTCGCCGGTCGCAAACTGCGTGGAATCGAGCGCCTGAAAATGCAGATTATGCAGCCCGAGCTGCGCCGCCGACTGCTTCGCGCAGGCGATCGCCTCCGGGGCAATTTCAATCCCGGTCAGGCGCATCTCAGGCGTTGCGCTGTGCAGACCAAAGCCGCCCACCCCGCAGAAGAGATCCCACATATGGTTGACCGGCAGCTGGCGCACCCAGTCGCGAGCGGTGGCATACAGGCGGCTGGCCACCGCCGGGTTGGTCTGAAAGAAGCTTTGTGGGCGGATCCACAGCGGCACGCCGTTGAAATTTTCCGCCAGCGCCTGCTGGTCGGTGAGGAAAATTTCCCGCTCTCCTTCCATGATGGCCATATGCACCGGCTGAATATTGGCGGTAATCACCTGCAGCTGCGGCAGCAGCGCCTGAAGCTCCGGCAGCGCGGCGCGCAGCTGGGCAAGCTTGGTCTCCGAACGCAGGACAAAGCGCAGCATCATACCGCCGTCGAGCCGGCTTTCGGTCAGCAGAATGTACTTCAGCTCTCCGCGCCTGCGGGCAACGTTATAGGGCGTGAGCCCGGCGCGGGCGATAAACGGCTTGAGCGCAGCGAAGACGGGCGCGAAGCTTTGCGGATAAAGCGGACAGTCGGTCAGGTCTTCCGGGGCGCCATCACGGTGCAGCATCCCGAGCAATGGGCGCTCCACGCTACCGCTGACCACCATTTTCGCTTTGTTGCGAAACCCGCTTTCCGGCCCGCAAACCGGTGCGCACCATTCAGCGACGGGCGCATCGGCGAGAAGCGCGCGCAGATCGGCCATTTTATCGGCGAGCTGTTGGGATACCGGCAGTTCCAGCCACTGGCAGGAGCGGCAGCGGCCCGCGTCATAAAGTGCGCAATGCATAACAAGACCTTCAAAAAAACAGGGGCGGGGATTGTATCACCGTTACTGTAAACGGAAAAAGCGTCGGCACGGGGCCGGCACAAACAGCATCGCCAGCACCAGCAGATCCGGTAGTTTTTGCAGCACCAGGGAGCGAAAGATTTCGCGCTTCGATTCCCCGGCAATACTAAACAGCTCGGGATAACCGTAGCCCAATGAAGCGGCCCACAGGTAGCCAATCACGATAATCTGCGTCAACAGGAACAGCCAACGCGCCCAGTTGCGCCCTTTTACCAGCGAAAACGCGCACCAGATTTCAATAAATACCAGTACCAGACTTGAGAGAAACACCAGGGTGAGCGCCCACGTCTGCACGCTGCGATGGACAAAATCCGCGATTCCCTGAACGCCAAGCTGGTTGAGGATCATCAGCAAATCCAGGCCGCGGATTAAAATAATGGCGAAGGCCGCCACCTGCACCAGCGCAGGAACGTTAAGACGAGCATGAGACGAACGCGTTTTAGTAAACAATCCCAACGTAAAGTCTTCCATGAAAACGGCGCCACAAATGCGGCGCCGATGTTAACTCTATTGCAGATTTTAGGTGGTTCAGCCGCTTCTTGCACGCTGGATATCGCGCACCCGCTGCTTTTCCGCGCGGGCCATCAAATACCAGGCGATAAAACCAACAATCCCGACCACGCCGAGGATTAACGTCGCCAGGGCGTTAATCTCCGGGTTGACCCCCATGCGCACGCTGGAGAAGACCAGCATCGGCAGCGTCGTCGCCCCCGGCCCGGAAACAAAGCTGGCAATAACCAGGTCGTCGAGCGACAACGTAAAGGCCAGCAGCCAACCGGAGACCACCGCCGGCATAATCATCGGCAGCGTAATGACGAAAAAGACCTTCAGCGGCGCGGCGCCCAGATCCATCGCCGCCTCTTCAATAGAGTGGTCCAGCTCACGCAGGCGCGATGAAATGACCACCGCGACGTACGCGGTACAGAAGGTGACGTGCGCCAGCCAGATGGTCAGCATGCCGCGATCCGACGGCCAGCCAATTGAATGCCCCAGCGCGACAAACAGCAGCAGCAGCGACAGGCCGGTAATCACATCGGGCATCACCAGCGGCGCGGTGATCATAAAAGCAAAGCCGTTTGAACCGCGGAAGCGGCCAAAACGCACCATCACCACTGCGGCAATGGTACCGAGGATCACCGCCGCCGTCGCGGCGCAGGCGGCAATGGTCAGACTTAAGCCTACCGCGCTCATCATCGCATCGTCATGAAACAGCTCGCGATACCAGCGCGTCGACCACCCCGCCCATACCGTCACCAGCTTTGAGCTGTTGAACGAGTAAATCACCAGCATCAGCATCGGGGCATACAGAAAGGTAAAGCCGAGCAGCAGAATCAAAATTCGCCACGGCGAACGGACTACCGGTAAATTATTCATCCGTGTTCCCCCACCTGTTTTTGCTGATGCTTGTGGAACCACATGATCGGTACGATCAGCAGCAACAGCATCACGATCGCCACCGCCGACGCCACCGGCCAGTCGCGGTTATTGAAAAACTCCTGCCACAGTACGCGGCCAATCATAATGCTGTCTGGCCCGCCCAGCAGTTCCGGGATAACGAACTCCCCGACTGCCGGAATAAACACCAGCATCGACCCGGCAATAATCCCGCCTTTGGTGAGCGGAACGATCACCTGGAAGAAGGTCTTCAGCGGCCGGGCCCCCAGATCCAGCGACGCCTCCACCAGCGAGTAATCGATACGCGTGAGGGCGGTATAGATCGGCAGCACCATAAACGGTAGATAGGCGTAAACAATACCGATATAGACCGCCAGGTTGGTGTGCAGGATCTCCAGCGGCTGGTCGATGACCCCCAGCCACAGCAGGAAGTTGTTCAGCACGCCGTTGCTTTTCAGCAGCCCCATCCAGGCATAGACGCGGATCAGGAAGGAGGTCCATGAGGGTAGGATCACCAGCAGCAGCAGGATATTTCGCGTCGATGGCTTACTGTGCGCCACCGCCCACGCCAGCGGATACCCCAACAGCAGGCAGCAGAACGTCGAGATCGCCGCCACCTGAAGCGATTGCAGATACGCTTCAAAATAGAGCGGATCGTCGGTGAGCTGCAGGAAATTCCCGAGATTCAGCGTTAACGTAAGCTGACCGTCGGCCCACTCCAGCAGGTCGGTATAGGGTGGGATCGCCCGCGCCATCTCCGCCAGGCTGATTTTAAAGACGATCAGGAACGGCAGCAGAAACAGCAGGATCAGCCACACGTAGGGCAGCGCAATGACCAGCTTGCGCCCGTGGGCCATCTGCAGCCGCGCCAGCCACAGCGCAAAACCGCCAGGTTTTTTTACGCCTGACGGGGGTTCTAATGTACTCATCGCCCTCTCCTTACACCGTCAACACGACGCAGCTATCGGCATCCCAGCACAAACGCACCTCATCACCCCAGGTGGGCGCCCCTTTACGGTAACGGTGTTCGTTTTGCAGCTGAGCACTCAGCATCTGCCCGCTTTTCAGGCGCACATGGTAGATAGACAGGTCGCCGAGATAGGCAATATAGATAACCTCGCCCACCGCGAAGTTATAGCCATCCGCGGGCGGGTCTTCGCAGAGCATGATTTTTTCCGGGCGCAGGGCCACCCACACCGGCACGTTATCGACGACAGAGGCATCGGGATCGACCTTCAGCGGATGGGTCAGGCCCGGAGAGTCCAGCACCAGGCCATCTTCCTGCCGCTCTTTCACCAACCCTTCAAAGACGTTGACCGAGCCGATAAACTCCGCGCTGTAGCGGGTGGTCGGGTGCTCGTAGATTTCCTCCGGCTCGCCGATTTGCACGAACTTGCCGCGGTTCATAATGGCGATACGCCCCGCCATGGTCATCGCCTCTTCCTGATCGTGGGTCACCATCACGCAGGTAACGCCGACGCGCTCAAGGATATCGACCACTTCCAGCTGCATCCTGTCGCGCAGCTTCTTATCCAGCGCCCCCATTGGCTCATCAAGCAGCAGCAGTTTCGGTCTTTTCGCCAGGCTGCGGGCCAGGGCCACGCGCTGACGCTGGCCGCCGGAGAGCTGATGCGGTTTACGCTTTGCGAACTCCTGCATATGCACCAGCGCCAGCATCTCCTGCACCCGGCTGGTGATTTCGGCCTTGGGCAATTTGTCCTGCTTGAGGCCAAAGGCGATATTCTGCTCCACCGTCATATGGGGAAACAGCGCGTAGGACTGGAACATCATATTAATCGGCCGCTGATACGGCGGCACCCGCGCCAGATCGACGCCATCCAGGACAATCTGTCCGGCGGTAGGCTGTTCAAATCCCGCCAGCATGCGCAGCAGGGTTGACTTGCCGCAGCCGGATGCGCCCAGCAGGGCAAAAATTTCGCCTTTATAAATGGTGAGATTGACGTCATCGACGGCGTGCTGGCCATCGAAGGACTTGGTTAAATTACGGATTTCCAGCAGCGGGGTCAGCGCTTTGGGGGTTTTCGCCTGCGGGCGAGGAATCACATCATTCACGGGGTGTTCTCCGGCAGAAATCAAATCATGGTGCAGGCGCACCATCGCGGTGCGCCTGTTGCCGGCAGCGCGACGCTTATCCGGCCTACAACTCACGGAGAATTACTTACCGCTTTTCACCTTCGTCCACGCGCGAGTACGCACGCGGTCGATTTTCGGATCCTGGACTTTCAAGGTGAACAGCTTGGCGAAGACGTCAGCCGGCGGGTAAATGGCCGGATTATTGCGGATCGCTTCGCTGACCAGCGGAACAGAGGCTTTGTTGCCGTTAGCGTAATAGACATGATCGCTGATGTGGGCGATAACATCCGGACGCATCAGATAGTTCAGAAACTGATAAGCCTCATCTTTGTTTTTCGCATCCGCCGGCATGGCGAAGACGTCGAAGAACGCCAGCGCGCCCTCTTTCGGAATATAGTAGGAAACATTCACCCCGTTTTTCGCTTCTTTCGCCCGGTTAGCCGCCTGCCAGACGTCGCCCGCCCAGCCGATAGCGACGCAGATATCACCGTTCGCCAGGTCGTTGATGTACTGAGAGGAGTGGAAATAGCGAATATTCGGACGCAGCTTCAGCAGCAGATCGGTCGCCGGGCCGGTGTAGTCATCGGCTTTAGTACTGTTAGGATCTTTGCCGAGATAGTTCAGCACGGTGGCGAAAATCTCTTCCGGGGCATCCAGGAAGGAGACGCCGCAGCTTTTCAGCTTTTCCAGGTTTTCCGGCTTCATCACCAGATCCCAGCTGTCCAGCGGCGCATCTTTGCCCAGCACGGCTTTCACTTTATCGATGTTATAGCCTATGCCGGTTGTCGCCCACAGGTACGGGATCGCGTATTTATTGTCGGGGTCGTGCTTCGCGACCAGCTTCAATACTTCCGGGTCGAGATTTTTCCAGTTGGGAAGCTTACTTTTATCCAGCGGCTGGAATACCCCGGCCGCCAGCTGGCGCTCAAGGAAGCTCGCCGACGGCACCACCAGGTCAAAACCGGTGCTGCCCGCCATGAGCTTACCCTCCAGCACTTCGTTGGAGTCAAAGACGTCATACACCACTTTAATACCGGTCTCTTTTTCAAAATTCGCCACCGTATCCGGCGCAATATAATCAGACCAGTTATAAACATGCAGGGTTTTTTGTTCGGCTGCGAGCGAACCGGCAGAAACGGCCATCAGCGCACCCGTAACCAGACCTGTTAACCATTTTTTACCAAAGGCGGTCATATCTCTTATTCCTTCTCAATGCCCGTTAACAAGCGGGCTGAATATACGCACTTGTTCGCATGCAATAATCATGCATATTTTTTCATTGCCTAAGAAAAGGAGAGAGGACCTCTCCCGGAATGGTTGCCCGCAACTGGAAGCAGCGTCAGAATAACTGTAGCCAGAATAAGAGGCTATAGCCCAGGTAAAAAAACGGCTTTTATCAATTTTTTATGCAATAAGGGTCTATGTGATAAGCCGAAAGCGGCGGAATGGCGGTGAAAAATTCTTTTCCGGAAGGTTAATAGCAGAATAAAAGCATGTAATACGCAGCCGCTATGGCAGTGGCTGCGCTATTTTTCGACAGGCTTAGTGAAGAAAATGGTACTGAATATTCTCAGCCACCGGCTCTTCTTCCTCAGACTTATACAGCACCTGATTGGCGCTGGCTTCGAGGATGACCATCGATATCTGTTCTTCGCTCTGGCGGAAAAACCACGCGAACTGATCGATCGTCACGCCGACGCCGACGGTCAAGGCCTGGCACACCACCAGCTTTGGCAGATTATCATCCTGAATATCGAGGAAAGCTTTCACCGTCAACGAACTGGCGTTAATCGCAGAAAGATCGGCGGAGAGCGGCAGCAGCGCGGAGGGTTTCACCTCTGCCAGCGCGGAGAAAAGCACCACGTTATCCACCAGGTCAAGTTTGGCATCAAAAATGCCTTCGAAATTTTGCATATGCGGCAGGTGCAGTGCCTGGCAGGAATCACACTCAAAAAAGCTGATGCCCAATTCGTCGAGCCATTGACGTAACGTATCAAGACCCGGAACGACCAGTGAATCCATATGACCTGTGACCTCTTACTGTGAAAAATGCGACGCCATAGCTTACGCAAAAAAAGCGTCCTGTTCCATGACGGTGTCGTGAAAGGGAATTATCCGCCCATTTTCAGACAAAATCCGGGCGTGGCTTGTCGTTCGATCCAGGCGATCATTTTGCCGGCAATATCGACGCCGGTGGTGGTTTCAATCCCTTCCAGCCCAGGAGAAGCATTGACCTCCATCACCAGAGGACCGCGCGCGGCGCGCAGGATATCAACGCCGGCCACGTCCAGCCCGAGCGTTTGCGCGGCCTTGATGGCCATTTCACGCTCCTGCTCGCTGATATACGCCACCGACGCCACGCCGCCGCGATGCAGGTTAGAGCGAAAATCCCCCTCCTTCGCCCGCCGTTCAATCGCCGCCACCACTTCATTACCCACCACGAGGCAGCGCACGTCCCGCCCCTTCGCCTCGGCGATATACTCCTGCACCAGAATATGCGCATTCAGGCCGCGAAAAGCGTCGATGACGCTCTCTGCCGCCTGGCGCGTTTCGGCCAGCACGACGCCGATGCCCTGGGTACCCTCCACCAGCTTTACCACCAGCGGCGCGCCGCCAACCATGGCAATCAGGTCGCTGGTATCGTCTGGCGAATGGGCAATACCGGTGAGCGGCAGATCGATCCCCTGACGGGCCAGCAGCTGGAGCGAGCGCAGCTTGTCGCGGGCGCGGGTGATCGCCACCGATTCATTCAGCGGATAGCTGCCCAGCAGCTCAAACTGACGCAGCGCCGCGGTACCATAGTAGGTGATCGCCGTGCCAATGCGCGGGATCACGGCGTCAAAATGCGGGAGTTGGCGACCTTTATAGTGAATCGACGAGGCCACCGGGCTGACGTTCATATAACAGGAAAGCGGATCGAGGATTTCCACCTGGTGTCCGCGTTTTTGCGCGGCTTCGCGCAGGCGTCGACATGAATAAAGCGTTCCATCCCGGGATAATATGGCAATTTTCACCCTGCACCTCTGCGAAAAGACCCGCTCTGGCGGGCCTCTGGTAGTCAATTAGCGCTGACCTACGGAATTTCCTTGCGTCAGACCGAGGGCAGTTTACACGCAATCAGCGCGTAGCCCATCCCTGCTTATGCAGATATTGCAGAATAAACGGACGGCTCTCTTTAACAATAGTCCGACGGATATGGTCGCTCCAGGTATCGCGACGCGTATTGCTGCCGCGAGAGAGATAATACTGCGCTATCTGCTCGTCATATTCCGCAAGCACCGCGTCGTCCACCGGCTGATAGTGATTTTCATGCACCAGCATCGCCGACGGCATGCGCGGTTTCACCTCCGGGTTATCGTCCGGCCAGCCAAGGCACAGGCCAAACAGCGGCAGTACGTGCTGCGGGAGCTTCAGCAGCTCGGTCACCGCATCGATATTGTTGCGCAGGCCGCCAATATAGACGCCGCCGAGGCCAAGGGATTCCGCCGCCACCAGCGCATTCTGCGCCAGAATCGCGGTATCGACGCAGCCCAGCAGCAGCTGTTCGGCGAGGCCCAGCTGAGCGTCCGGGCAGATTTGCAGATTGCGATTGAAATCAGCGCAGAATACCCAAAATTCAGCGGCCTGCGCTACGTGCTGCTGGCCGCCGCTCAGCGGGACCAGCTGTTGGCGTATTTCCGGGTCGGTAACGCGAATAATTGAGGAGCATTGTAAAAAACTGGAGCTGGAAGCTCCCTGCGCGCTGGCAATAATCGCGGCGCGCTGTTCGTCGCTTATCGGCGCGTCGGTAAAATGGCGAATAGAACGGTGGCTACGCAGCAGCTCAATGGTCGGCGTCATCTCGTTTTTCTCTGTCAGGCAATGAAGAAGGTGGGGTTTTCGTTTGCGTCAACTGCGGGGCAATCACTTTCGCCACTCGCCACATTAACGCCACGGCGGCCGGAAGCATCAGCAGGATCCCCGCGAAGATCATCAGCAGCGCCGCCGTTGGGCTGGAAAACGGCGCGGGCAGGCTGACGTACTGGTTGAGCGAGAGCCAGGCCAGGGTCAACAGCACCATGCCGATAATCTCGACTACCAGAATGCTTTTTGGTAATGCAGCGGGCGATCGCATAACGCTCCTTCGGTCAAAATCATGCACGCTCCCGGGCAAAAACCGGTCGCGTATCAGGGGAGTATAGCGGTTTCATCAGCAGAATATTTACCAAACATAGCCTTAAGCCATCGAAGCAAAAGGCAGAACCTTCTTTCCCTCCTCGACATAACGCGGCATGATACGCGGCATTCGCCATCCGGCTGAGGTTTAAGGAGAAGGACTATGTTTACGGTAATTTTTGGTCGTCCAGGCTGCCCCTATTGCGTTCGCGCCAAAGAGCTGGCGGAAAAACTGAGCAACGAGCGTGATGATTTTAACTATCGCTATATTGATATTCACGCAGAAGGCATCAGCAAAGCCGACCTGGAAAAAACTGTGGGTAAACCGGTTGAAACCGTACCGCAGATTTTTGTCGATCAGAAGCACATTGGCGGCTGTACTGACTTTGAAGCCTGGGCGAAAGAGAATCTCGGCCTGTTCGCCTGAGACGGCTCACTCCTCTGACGAGTGCCTGCGTCTGGTATCAAGCCAGGCGCAAATAAACAAAAAGCACAGCGCGCCCAGCGCGCACCAGAACACCGCGCTAAACAGCCACGCCAGTTCCTGCCAGAAAGAACGCTCGGTCACAAAGAAAAGCCGCATAACCACCAGACAGACAGGTGCAGCCAGCATCGCGCCGATAAGCGGACGCAGTACCCGCTGCCCGGGAGAGAGGCAGCTTGCCGCCGCACCGGGGAGCAAAAAGAACAGCAGCCCGAGCTCAGGGTGACCGGTAGCCCGAAAGGCGCCTTTCATATGTAACAGTAGTGATAAACAAACCACGATAAATAGAAAGAACCCACAGATAATACCGGCCCAAGCACGCTCAGATTTCACGACATCCTCCTGATTTTGCCTCTAACCAACTTCCACTTCGCCCAGTCAGATAAAGATTCTGGCAATCCATGCCAATAAAAGATCCCGTCAATGTAAACACGATTGTTACTAGCCGCAGCCTCCAGGAAAGATTAAACTGTCGACTATATTTTGCTGGTTATAACGGGATGCCAGAATAGCGTTCGGGACAACGCGAACACTGGACCAACCTTAGACCAAATAACCATTTCCTTCAACAACTTACTAGTAAATGAGAAGTTGGCTTTCGTGAATATAAACGTCGCAGATTTGTTAAACGGGAATTACATCCTGTTATTGTTCGTTGTGCTTGCATTAGGACTCTGCCTCGGGAAACTGCGTCTCGGGTCGGTACAACTTGGTAATTCCATTGGCGTTTTAGTGGTTTCCCTATTATTAGGGCAACAGCATTTCAGTATTAACACTGATGCCCTCAATCTCGGCTTTATGCTGTTTATTTTCTGCGTCGGCGTGGAAGCGGGGCCCAACTTTTTTTCTATTTTTTTTCGCGACGGCAAAAATTATCTGATGCTCGCGCTGGTGATGGTCGGCAGCGCGATGCTGATCGCCATGGGGCTGGGTAAGCTCTTCGGCTGGGATATCGGCCTGACGGCCGGGATGCTCGCCGGCGCCATGACCTCCACGCCCGTGCTGGTGGGCGCCGGGGATACGCTACGGCACTTCGGCATGCCCAGCGACCAGCTCGCCCTCTCGCTCGATCATCTGAGCCTCGGCTATGCGCTGACCTACCTGATTGGCCTGGTCAGCCTGATCGTCGGCGCCCGCTATATGCCGAAGCTGCAGCATCAGGATTTGCAAACCAGCGCCCAGCAAATCGCCCGCGAGCGCGGCCTCGATACCGACTCCCGGCGCAAGGTCTATCTGCCGGTGATCCGCGCCTACCGCGTCGGTCCGGAGCTGGTGGCGTGGGCTGATGGTAAAAACCTGCGCGAGCTGGGCATTTACCGCCAGACCGGCTGCTACATTGAGCGCATCCGCCGCAACGGCATTCTCGCGAACCCGGACGGCGATGCGGTGCTGCAGATGGGCGATGATATCGCCCTGGTAGGTTACCCGGATGCCCATGCCCGCCTCGACCCAAGCTTCCGTAACGGCAAAGAGGTCTTCGACCGCGATCTGCTCGATATGCGCATCGTCACCGAAGAGATCGTGGTCAAAAACCACAATGCCGTCGGCCGTCGCCTGGCGCAGCTGAAGCTGACCGATCACGGCTGCTTCTTAAACCGCGTTATCCGCAGCCAGATCGAAATGCCTATCGACGATAACGTGGTGCTCAACAAGGGCGATGTGCTGCAGGTCAGCGGCGACGCGCGTCGCGTTAAAACCGTCGCGGATCGTATCGGCTTTATCTCCATCCACAGCCAGGTGACCGACCTGCTCGCCTTCTGCGCCTTCTTTATCGTTGGCCTGATGATCGGCATGATCACCTTCCAGTTCAGCTCGTTCAGCTTCGGCATCGGTAACGCCGCCGGTCTGCTGTTTGCCGGCATTATGCTCGGTTTCCTGCGCGCCAACCATCCGACGTTTGGCTACATTCCGCAGGGAGCGCTGAATATGGTGAAGGAGTTCGGCCTGATGGTGTTTATGGCAGGCGTGGGGCTCAGCGCGGGCGCCGGCATAAATAACGGCCTCGGCGCCGTCGGCGGTCAAATGCTGGCGGCGGGCCTTATCGTCAGCCTGGTGCCGGTGGTTATCTGCTTCCTGTTCGGCGCGTACGTGCTGCGCATGAACCGGGCGATGCTCTTCGGCGCCATGATGGGGGCCCGTACCTGCGCGCCGGCGATGGAAATCATCAGCGATACCGCGCGCAGCAATATTCCTGCGCTGGGATACGCGGGGACCTACGCCATCGCTAACGTGTTGTTAACCCTGGCAGGTACGCTGATTGTCATCATCTGGCCGGGGCTACAGTGAATTTTTTAAGAAAAAAAACGCGCATACGCAGAACTTTTTTTGCTGGCATCAGTCATAAGTAGTGCCACTGCTTTTCTTTGATGTCCCCATTTTGTGGAGCCCATCAACCCCGCCACTTAGGTTCAAGGTTGATGGGTTTTTTGTTTTCTGCGCCCCGCTCACGCTCCCGCTCCCGCCAGCCGGTCTACCATCAGTCGAATCGCTTCTCTCGATAGCGGCGCTCTGTCGGTCACGAAGTGCAGCGTCATCCCCTCGATAAAGGCGTCAAGCCCGCGGGCCGTTGCCGGTTCAAACCACTGCTCAAGAGTCCGCTGGCTGCGCAGCATCCAGTTCTGCATGACCGCTTTTAAATTCGGCTGGCTGCTGCAAAAAGCATACAGCTGATACATCAGCTCCATATTGCGCGCGGTGGTCACCTGGGCGCTAAAAATCAGCTCCGCAATGGCGTCACAGGCCTCTTCACGGCTATGCACATCGGCAAAAAACTGCTGATACTGCGCCGACATCTGGCCGGTGAACAGGCTGAACGCCTCTTCGACCAGCGCCTCAATGCCGCTGAAATAGTAGGTCAGCGAGCCCAGCGGCACGCCCGCGCAGGTGGCGATTTTCCGGTGCGTGACCGCGTGGATACCGTGTATCGCGATCGTGTCCAGCGTCGCCTGCAAAATCCGCTCCCGCCGCTGCGGGTCGTTTGGTCGACGGGCCATCCCCTTTTCCTCTTTCATTTAAACAGATGCTGAATCCCACGGCGTAGGCGTCAAATATGCCTCAGGCTGAATCGAATCATAGAGGTCAATAAAAAAGCATTCCGCGGCAGCCTGCCTGGATGTACAAATGTACACAACCTTGCTACTGTTGTCTGCATCTCTTCACTCTCGGGCATTTACGGATGACAGCGCAAACCTCCCGCAGAGCCCTTCAGCTAAGGCTGTGGGCGCTCTTCATGTTCTTTTTTATCCCCGGATTACTCATGGCTTCATGGGCGACCCGCACGCCGGCGATTCGCGATCTGCTCGCGCTATCGACGGCGGAAATGGGGATTGTATTATTTGGACTATCAATAGGTTCGATGAGCGGCATCCTCTGCTCAGCGTGGCTGGTCAATCGATTCGGCACCCGGAAAGTGATTCGCGCCACCATGTCCTGCGCGGTGGTCGGCATGCTGGTGCTCAGCGCCGCGCTATGGTTTACCTCAGCGGTGCTGTTTGCTATCGGCTTAGCCATCTTCGGCGCCAGCTTTGGCTCCGCGGAAGTGGCCATTAACGTCGAAGGCGCCGCCGTTGAACGTGAGATGAATAAAACCGTCCTGCCGATGATGCATGGTTTCTACAGCTTCGGTACGCTCGTCGGCGCCGGGATTGGTATGGCGGTAACCGGCTTCGGCCTGCCCGCCGCGCCGCACATCCTGCTGGCGGCGCTGGTGGCCGTCGCCCCCATTGCTATCGCCATTCGCGCGATCCCTGAAGGTACCGGCAAAAATGCGGCGGAAGCGGCGCGCCATGAAGGCAAAGGCCTGCCGATATGGCGCGATGCCCAACTGCTGCTGATTGGCGCGATCGTCCTGGCCATGGCCTTTGCTGAAGGCTCCGCCAACGACTGGCTGCCGCTGCTGATGGTTGACGGCCACGGCTTCAGCCCAACCTCCGGCTCGCTGATTTACGCAGGCTTCACCCTCGGCATGACCCTTGGCCGCTTTACCGGCGGCTGGTTTATTGACCGCTACAGCCGGGTGACGGTAGTTCGCGCCAGCGCGGTAATGGGCGCCCTGGGCATTGGCCTGATTATTTTCGTCGATAACCCGTGGGTCGCCGGACTCTCCGTACTATTATGGGGCCTCGGCGCGTCGCTGGGCTTCCCGCTGACCATTTCTGCCGCCAGCGACACCGGCCCCGATGCGCCGAAGCGCGTCAGCGTGGTGGCGATTACCGGCTACCTCGCCTTCCTCGTCGGGCCGCCACTGCTGGGCTTTCTCGGCGAACACTTCGGCCTGCGCAGCGCCATGATGGTGGTGCTGGCACTCGTGCTGGTCGCGGCCATCGTCGCCCGCGCGGTAGCGAAGCCACAATCTGAACCCGTGATGGAGAACAGTTAATGAGCATCAAATTGATTGCGGTAGACATGGACGGCACCTTTCTGAGCGATGCCAAAACCTATAACCGTCAGCGCTTCCTCGCCCAGTATCAACGGATGCGCGAGCAGGGCATCCGCTTCGTCGTTGCCAGCGGCAACCAGTATTACCAGCTTATCTCCTTCTTCCCCGAGGTTGCCCATGAGATCGCCTTTGTCGCCGAAAACGGCGGCTGGGTGGTCAGCGCCGGCGAGGACGTGTTTAACTGCCGGATGCCGCAGGAGCATTTCAATACTGTTATCGACCATCTCCAGACGCTGACCAACATTGAAATCATCGCCTGCGGTAAGCGCAGCGCTTATACCCTCAACCAGTATAATGATGAGCTGAAAGCGGTCGCGGCGAAGTACTATCATCGCCTCGAACTGGTCGACGATTTTAATCATATTGCTGATGATGAGATTCTGAAGTTCGGTCTCAACGTCCCGGACCAGCTGATCCCGCAGATACAGCCGAAGCTGCACGCTGCGCTTGGCGATATGGTGACCGCGGTCGCTACCGGCTACGGCAGCATTGACCTGATTATTCCCGGCGTGCATAAAGCCAACGGACTGCGCATCCTGCAGGAACGCTGGGGGATCGAGAACCATGAAGTGGTGGCGTTTGGCGATAGCGGCAACGATATCGAAATGCTGCAGCATGCCGGCTTCGGTTTCGCCATGGCCAACGCCGCCGCGCCGGTGAAGGCCGTCGCCGGCTACCGCGCGCCGCACAATAACGAAGAAGGCGTGCTGCATATTATTGATAAAGTGCTTAATCGCGAAGCGCCGTTCGCCTGAGGCCGCGCCTGCTGCGGCGCGTAACGTCGCAGCAGGGCATCTGAAGATTACTGCGGTTCGAGGGAGCTGCCTACGCGTTTATCCTTCAGGAAGTAGACCGTCATCGCCAGCCAGAGCACCCCACTCAGCAGGTTGAGCAAGCTGAAGAGTCCGCTGCCGCCAGCCTCATAGGCGTGCTTGCTCACTTCGATACCCACGGTAAAGATCAGCATTTGCAGCATCCCCATCGCCGCCGACACCGTTCCTTTGCTCATCTCGCTGGCAAACAGCGTCAGGCGTACCAGCCCGGCGTTAGCGAGCCCAATCCCGAAGGCGTAAACGCTCAGCCCGGCGGTCATCCACAGATACGCGTGGGTTGACGCCACCGTCGCGACGGCGGAGATCAGCAGGCCGATCATAATTGGCCAGCCGCCGAGAATAATCAGCGAACGCACCGTCTTGCGGGAAGTCTGGCGCGCCAGCACCAGGTTACCGGCAATCAGCGCGCCAAATATCGGCACCTGCAGCAGACCATACTCGTAGCTGGTCGCCTGCTCGCCGCTGATGATGATCACCGGCGATTGGGCAATCCACGCCAGCAGCGGCAGGCTGACAAAGCCGGTGGCCAGCGCGCCGGCGACAAAGCGCAGGTTTTTCAGCACCTCACGATAATCACGCCCCAGCTCTTTAACCGATAGCTTCTCGCCCATGCGGGGGGCGGTTTCCGGCATCGCCTTCTGTAGCCCAAAAAAGGCGATAGCGGCCAGCACGGCAAACAGGACAAACATCATCTCCCACGGCAGGAGATGAACCCAGGCCGCGCCCACCAGCGGCCCAAGCAGCGGCGCAATCAGCGCGACGTTGGCCATCAGCGCCGTGATCTTGATGCACACCGCCTCTTCAAAAGACTCCTGTATCGCCGCATAGCCAACCGCGCCGATAAAGCACAGGCTGATGCCCTGCAAAAAGCGCAGCAGCGTGAACTGCTCAATCGTCTGCGCCAGCAGCGTCGCCAGGCAGGTCACGATAAACCATACCACCCCGGTCAGCATGACCGGACGGCGGCCGATGCGATCCGAAAGCGGCCCCAGCAGCCACTGCAAAAACATACCGCCTGCCAGATAGGCGGTCATTGAGGTCGGAACCCACTCATTGCCCACGCCAAACTCTTCCACCACCGAGAGCATACCCGGCTGGATCATGTCATTGCCGATATAGGTGGCGAATTCGTATAACACCAGGCACAGCGGAAAGAGCAGCGCCTGACGTCCGAGGCGTTTGCCTGAAAGCGAAGAATTGTGCATGAAATCTCTTATTTAAATAAAACCGCGCAAAGTTTAATGAAAGTCGTGCCGGGGAGATAGTGAATTGTGAGCGATGAAGAGAAATATCGCCACGCAGAGACCGCGTCGCCATCACCGAATGAAAATCCCACTGTATATATTTCGTTTATGTTTCAATTAGATTACAGGCTATATACTCCTTTACTCAGTCTGTTAACGAAGCCACATACGCACTTTCATTCATAACAAACTGATAATTAAGACAATACTGCTTTACCTTATCGCCACCGTTTTTTAAGGTGGGCGGCTTGTTGCTAACGGACCCAAGAGCCTGGATGTATGCTGGAAAATATTAACTACTCGCTGTTTGCATTCCTCAATGCCACCCCCGCGTCGCCGTGGTGGGCAATTGAAATCGCGACGTTTATCGCCAAAGACCTGATTATTATTGTGCCATTATTGGTGTTCGCCTTATGGCTTTGGGGGCCAAACCAGCGTCAGCTAGTATTTAAGGTGATGATGGCGCTCGCGATTAGCCTCACGCTTTCATGGATATTCGGCGTGTTTTTTCCGCATGAACGTCCGTTTGCCGCCGGTGTGGGCTATAACTTCCTGCATCATTCACCCAATAACTCCTTCCCAAGCAATCACGGTACTATTTGCTTTACCTTTGCGCTGGCCTTTATGTTCTGGCACCGCCTGTGGTCGGGCGCGCTGCTTATCGCCGTTGCCTGCGCGATTGCCTGGTCCCGGGTCTATCTCGGCGTTCACTGGCCGATGGACATGCTGGGCGGGCTGCTCACCGCGATGATCGCCTGCCTTAGCGCCCAACTGCTGTGGCAAAGCGGCGGACAAACCCTCTATCAGCATCTGCAGCGGCTGTACCGCCTGTTCTTTTCGCTGCCGATTCGCAAAGGCTGGGTGCGCGAATAGACGTTCCTGACCAGCCGGTAAAGTTGCGGCAGCGCCCGATTCCTGCGCGTGACTAAGCCTCTTCCGGCAGGTAAAATCGCCGCTGACGCCCTGTCAATGCAGGGCGCTTTCAGCTTAGAGGGAATATGGAAACTCGTCGTGACGAACGCATCAGCCAGCTTATTCAGGCACTCAAGCGCAGTGATAAACTCCATCTAAAAGAAGCGGCCACCCTGCTTGGCGTGTCAGAGATGACCATTCGTCGCGACCTCAACGGCCACAGCGGTCCGGTCGTGTTGCTGGGCGGCTATATCGTTCTGGAGCCGCGCAGCGCAACGCACTATCTGCTGAGCGATCAGAAAACGCGCCTTGTGGATGAAAAACGCCGCGCAGCCCGCCATGCGGCAAAGCTGCTTGAGCCCCACCAGATGGCCTTTTTTGACTGCGGGACCACCACGCCGTGGATCATCGACGCCATCGATAGCGCCCTGCCCTTTACCGGCGTCTGCTATTCGCTCAATACCTTTCTTTCCTTACAGGAAAAGCCCCAGTGCCGCGCAATTTTGTGCGGCGGCGAGTTCCACGCCAGCAACGCCATTTTTAAACCGCTAAGCCTGCAGGATACGCTGAGCCATCTGTGCCCGGACATCGCGTTTTATTCCGCCGCGGGCGTCGATTGCGAGCAGGGCGCGACCTGTTTTAACCTGGAAGAGCTGCCGGTCAAACACTGGGCGATGAAAAGCGCTCGCTACCACGTGCTGGTTGTCGATCACAGTAAATTCGGCAAAGTCCGGCCGGCGCGGATGGGGGATTTATCGCAGTTTGACGTAATAGCCAGCGACGTGTGTCCGGATGACGATCTGCTCGCGCTGGCGAAGGAAAAACAAATTTCACTGCTTTACTAACCGCGCCCCGCAGGGCGCGGCCTGCATTTTAAGAGAACCAACCGCCGAACCAGCCGTGCAGTTTCATCAGCACGAAATCGATCATCCGGCTAAAGAAACCGCCTTCGTTTACCGCTTCCATCACAATCAGCGGCCGCTGCTCAATGGTTTTATCATTCAGTTTAAAGTCGATGGTGCCGACAACCTGCCCTTTGGTCAGCGGCGCGGTCAGCTGCGTATCGTTCAGGGTGTAGCTGGCCTTGAGGTTTTTCAGCTGGCCTTTCGGCAGCGTGATGGAACCCGCCTCGCCCGCCCCCAGCTTCGCTTCACTGCTATCGCCAAACCAGACGCGCTGGGTAATGAAGGTGGCATCGGGTTTAATCGGCGTCACGGTTTCATAGAAGCGGAATCCCCAGGTCAGCAGTTTTTCTGATTCGTTAAAACGGATACGGTCAGTTTTGGTGCCGAGCACGACGGCAATCAGGCGCATATCGTTTTGCGTCGCGGAAGAAACCAGATTGTAGCCCGCTCCGGCGGTGGTCCCGGTTTTCACCCCGTCAGCGTTGAGGTTCGTGCTCCACAGCAGGCGGTTGCGGTTCGGCTGGCGGATTTTGTTGAAGGTGAACTCTTTTTCTTTATGGATCGCATACTCTTCCGGCACGTCATGGATCATCGCTTTGGTGAGCAGCGCCATATCGCGTGCGGTACTGAACTGACCCGGCGCGTCCAGACCGTGCACGGTCATAAAGGTGGTATTGGTCAGGCCCATTTTCTGCGCATAGCCGTTCATCAGGCTGACAAACGCGTCCTGGCTGCCCGCCACGTAGTCGGCTATCGCGATGCTGGCGTCGTTGCCGGACTGAATGATGACGCCCTTGTTAAGATCTTCTACCGACACCTGCATCCCCGGCTTGAGGAACATCACCGAAGAGCCGCGCAGCGCCGGGTTACCGGTGGCCCACGCATCGCGTCCGATGGTCACCATATCTGTAGACTTAATCTTACCCGCCTTTAACGCCTGGCCGACAACGTAGCTGGTCATGATTTTGGTCAGGCTCGCCGGGTCGAGTTTTTCGTCGGCATTGCCTTCGCTGAGCACTTTGCCGCTGGCATAGTCCATCAGGATCCAGGCTCGCGCGTCAATGGATGGCGCATCGGGGAGTTGTTCCGCAGCCTGCACCGCAGGCGCAACGAGAAGTAAAAGCGCGCAGCCTGCCGCGAGGCCGCGAAGGGAAAAAGCATCATGCGTCATAAGAGCCACCCAAGTATCCTTTCCAAACAAAAATATGCCGCCACACTCGTTCCGCGCCGCAGCAGCCGGTGAGTAAAGCGTACAAATGACCTTAAAGAAACAGCGAGTTGGTAAAGTTTTTAAAGTTTACGCAATAACCTCGCCCGGTGCTGCAAACAGCGCAATTTTTTTGATCGCGGTTGCCTAAATATTAACTTTATTCCAACATGAATGCTCACTACGCCGCAACGGCGGCGAAATAAAAAGCAGGAGCGGATATGATTACGCTGTGGGGCAGAAATAACTCGACCAATGTGAAGAAAGTGCGCTGGGTGCTGGAAGAACTCGACCTCCCGTATCAGCAAATTCTGGCAGGCCTGGAGTTCGGTCTGAATCACGATCCGGCCTATCTGGCCATGAATCCCAATGGGCTGGTACCGCTATTGAAAGATGAGACGACCGATATCGTGCTCTGGGAATCAAACACCATTATCCGCTATCTGGCCGCGCAGTATGGTCAGGATCGCCTGTGGGTGGAGTCGCCCGCCGAACGCGCTCAGGGAGAGAAATGGATGGACTGGGCCAACGGTTCGCTCTCGCCGGCCCATCGGCCGATTTTAATGGGGCTGGTGAGAACCCCGCCGGAAAAACGCGACCCCGCCGCGATTGAAGCCGGTATTGCCACCTGCGAGACCCTGTTCGCCATTCTCGATGACGAACTGTCGCGCCGTCAGTGGCTATCAGGCGACGCCTTCGGCCTCGGCGACATCGCCGTCGCGCCGTTCATTTATAACCTGCTGGAGACCGTGAAAACCTGGCAACCGCGCCCGCACCTGCAGCGCTGGTATCAGCAGATTAACCAGCGCCAGGCCTGGCGCAACGTGGTGATGATCCCGGTCACCTGATATTAGCCCGCCGGGCTCACCCTCAGCAGCTCGCCGTTGGATTCGTCGGTTAAGACATACAGATAGCCATCGGGTCCAACGCGCACATCGCGGATACGTTTACCGCGATCGCCCAGAATCCGCTCCTGTTCCGTCACCTTATTGCCGTCAACCTTGAGGACAATCAGCGACGTATCCTTCAGCGCGCCGATAAAGAGCCTGTGCTGCCACTGCGGGAAGGTCGGGGCGTTGTAAAACGCCATACCGCTCACCGCTGGCGACTTCGCCCAGACAAACAGCGGCGCTTCGGTTCCCTCCAGCGTTTTGCCTTTGGCCTCCGGGATCGGCAGGCCGCTATAGTTAATGCCGTGCGTCGCCAGCGGCCAGCCGTAGTTTTTCCCTTTTTGCACCAGGTTGATCTCATCCCCGCCGCGCGGGCCGTGTTCATTTAACCACAGCGTATCGCTCCACGGGTTCATCGCCATCCCCTGGGGGTTGCGAATACCGTAAGACCAGATTTCCGGCCTGACGCCAGCCTGGCCGACAAAAGGATTATCGTCCGGGACCTTGCCATCAGCCGTTAGCCGCACCACTTTTCCCTGCAGCTTATCGAGATCCTGAGCGGTCGAACGCTGGTTATTCTCCCCGAGACCGATAAACAAATAACCGCGGCCGTCGAACACCAGCCGCCCGCCAAAATGGTTGCCGGTTGAGAGCTTCGGCTGCTGGCGGAAAACCACCTGGAAGTTTTCCAGGCGCTGGAGATCCTCGCTCAGTCGGCCGTAGCCTACGGCGGTCCCGGCCTTGTCGTCACTCCCGCCTTCGGCGTAGCTTAGCCAGACCCGGCGCGACTGGGCGAAATCCGGGGCCAGCGCCACGTCAAGCAGCCCCCCCTGCCCGTTGGCCCAGACCTGCGGTACGCCCGAAATCGCAGGCGCGAGGCCTTTTTCCCGCTGCCACAGCCGGAGCTCACCGCCGCGCAGGGTCATCAGAATGCCCCGATCGTCCGGAAGAAAGGCCAGCGCCCACGGGTGTTCAAGCTGGTTCTGCAGCACCTCTACGCGCTCCCGGGCGGCAAGGGCAGCCGCAGGCAGCAACAGTGCGGTAAGGGCTATCATCAGGGTAATGGTCTGGCGCATGGCATACTCCTTTTGTCAGCAATGCGATAAGGGTAGCCAGCGTGGGAAAACGGGAAGGGATTTTTACATAACATTAATCGGGGGGAGCAGGCTCCCCCCGATCTCAGGCATGAGTAATGGGCTTGGAATCATTCAATTTATGAATATTTAGCCGCAATACCGCCAGGCAGCTTTCCAGCTTATCTACGTCGACAGCGATGTAGGACGGGCAGTCATGATGTCCGCTCAGCAGGCACACCGCCGCGGAAGCGACGGCTTCGCCCGCCAGCCGCAGGGCATCCTTTTCCTCCGGCGCAACGACGTGCTGCAGGCGCGGCGCGTGTTGACGCATTTCATGGCACAGTTCAAACAAGTTATCACGTAGATGGTCGTTTTCGCTGACTGACATATAGCCTTTTGCTTTACGCAGCTGTAAATAAGCATCGAGATCAATGTTGGCATTAATCAGCTTATTCATCAGGTTACGATATAGTCTGTCAACGCTCATCGCGGTTCCTCCTCTGTCGTCCTTTACCACAATCATAATATGGTCATTTTTTGTACAAAACGATGAGGCAGATCAATAATTCTCAGGTCATTAACATCCTTTACAATGTTACAACGAAGCTTAAAATCCCCACCTGCGACATCATCTCCTGAAAGCCAAAAATGTCATACGTTCTCATAAAAGTAAAAATTCCAACCCTGGGATATAAAATCATTTATTGCAGTAATGATCACAAATTAGCGCAATTCACGTTGCCAGAAAATGCCGCCGGGTGTCATATCATCAAATAAAATGTATTACGTATAACATTCAATAAGAACGGCAGGCATATCGATCCTGTTTGTAACCTTTATCTCTATCGCTTGAAGGAACTGAAATGATGACGCCCGGCAAAAGAAACTATATCTTGTTGAGTCTTTTCGATTTCCTCTATCTCTTCGCCTGGTCCTCGACCATGGCGTTCTTTGTGATCTGGACGACTCAGCACCTCGGGATTAGCGCAACGAAAACCGGCCTGCTCTACTCGGTCAACGCCTTTATTGCCCTGCTGATGCAGCCCTTCTTCGGCTTTATTTCCGATAAGTTCGGCCTGAAAAAGCGGCTGATCTGGATCCTGGTCGCCATGCTGCTACCGGTAGGCCCGTTCTTTATTTATTTGTACGCGCCGCTGCTGGTGCACAGCTTCTGGTTGGGTGCGCTGCTTGGCGGAGTATACCTGGGAATAATTTTTAACTCCGGCTGCGGGGTGATTGATTCGTATATTGATAAAATTTCGCGGCGCTACCAGTTCGAATATGGCCGGGTAAGAATGTGGGGATCGTTAGGCTGGGCCGCCGCCGCGTGGATCGTCGGCAAGTATATCGACAGCAATCCGAACCTCGCCTTCTGGCTGGCGAGTATCGCCATTGTGATTGCCGCGCTCTGTTTTATGCTGACCAAAATCGAGCTGACCGAAGCGGAAATGCAGAAAACCAGCGCGCTGAAAGTTTCGCATGCCCTGGAGCTGGCGAAGAACGGCCAGTTCTGGATGCTGCTGGTCTTTACCCTGTTCGTCACGCAAATCTACGACACCTACGATCAGCAGTTTGCCCAGTACTTTTCTCTGCAGTTCCCGACGCCGGAAGAAGGCAATCGCTGGTACGGCATTTTGGCCTCCATTCAGGTATGCGGCGAGACGCTGTTTTTATGCCTGATGCCGTGGTTCGTAAACCGCACCGGCGCGAAATGGGCGCTGATCATCGCCGGACTGATCATGTCGGTGCGTATCGTCGGCTCCGCGATTCCGCTGGGCCCGGTGTGGATCGGCGCGGTCAAAATGATGCATGCGCTGGAAAAACCGCTGATTCTGGTGTCGGTGTTTAAATTTATCGCCGCCAACTTCGACAACAAGCTCTCCTCGACGGTCTACCTGCTGGTGCTGTTCGTCGCCTCCATCGCCACCGCGATTTACTCGCCGCTGGCCGGGTATTTGTACGACACCATCGGCTTCGCGCATACCTATTATATTCTGGGCGGCATTGCCGGGCTGTTTACGCTGATCTCGGTATTTACGCTGCGCGACAATAGAGAACCGACCGCGCCGGGGGCTGCGCCAGGCGCTGGCGTTGCGCAAAGCCATTAATCAAAATTCGCCCGGAAGCCTTTTTCGGGCAAATTAGCGGAAGCTCCACTGCACGCTCATCACAAATATGGCCGGGACGATAATGCCCGTTTCCACGCCGAAATAATCGGTAAAATTGTACTGCAGGCCATGATAAATATAGGGAGAGAAACCGACGCCGGTGATTTTCTTCGCCGTTCGATAGGTGCCTGAATCCCCGCAATCGCGAAAGGCTTTAAAGAAAAACTCGCCGGTATAGGCATAGACGCCCTTGAACGTCCAGCCGCTTGCCCCCGCGTACCAGTCTCTCCTCGCCCCTAAAGAGAGGCAGCGGTCGGCAAAGCTATTCTTCATGGTGCCGGCCAACAGGCTGTACTTTGAATCCGCTGACAGCTTGCGCTCAACGGAAAAAAATTGGTTATTGAATTTTTCGTTATATTGACCGTGATTGCCGGTCATGTGGTAAACAAAGGAACCGGTATTGACCGAATATAACGCCATCTCGTTGGCATAAACGGGCGTCGCGCCAATCATGGCCAGCGCGCAGACGAAACCACCCAACTTTTTAAACATGGGAAACCTGATAAAAATAAAGACTGAAAGCAGCGGCTATTTTACCGCTTCAGGTTAAACCAGATCTAAACCGACTTCCCCGGGTTGCAAGATAAAAGGTGAATAACTCCCTTATTTTGATTAACAATCTGGATAATCATCCCGATAAAAAGAAACACGGACATCGCCAGGCTAACAAGAAAAGGAGTATAAACTTTCCGCCGATCTCTGTAGAATCCCTGCCCTGACCATCCCAATAATTGAACACTTTTTAAGCTATGAGCAATGTCACCCCTCAGCCGAAGATCGGCTTTGTCTCTCTGGGCTGCCCGAAAAACCTCGTGGACTCAGAACGTATCCTGACTGAACTGCGTACCGAAGGATATGACGTGGTTCCCTCCTACGATAACGCTGATATGGTTATCGTTAACACCTGCGGCTTTATCGATAGCGCCGTGCAGGAGTCGCTGGAAGCGATTGGCGAAGCGTTGAAAGAAAACGGCAAAGTGATCGTCACCGGCTGCCTGGGCGCAAAAGAAGATCAGATCCGCGAAGTGCATCCGAAGGTGCTGGAAATTACCGGCCCGCACAGCTATGAACAGGTGCTGGAACACGTCCACCACTACGCGCCGAAGCCTAAACACAACCCGTTCCTCAGCCTGGTGCCGGAACAGGGCGTGAAGCTGACGCCGCGTCATTACGCTTACTTAAAAATTTCCGAAGGCTGCAACCATCGCTGCACCTTCTGCATCATCCCGTCAATGCGCGGCGATCTGGTCAGCCGTCCGATTGGCGAAGTGCTGGCGGAAGCCAAACGCCTGGCCGACGCCGGCGTCAAAGAGCTGCTGGTGATCTCTCAGGACACCTCCGCCTACGGCGTTGATGTCAAACATCGCAGCGGTTTCCACAACGGTATGCCGGTCAAAACCAGTATGGTTAGCCTGTGCGAAGAGCTGGCGAAGCTCGGTATCTGGGTGCGCCTGCACTACGTCTATCCGTACCCGCACGTCGATGATGTGATCCCGCTGATGGCGGAAGGCAAAATTCTGCCCTACCTCGATATTCCGCTGCAGCACGCCAGCCCGCGTATTCTCAAGATGATGAAGCGTCCGGGCTCCGCCGACCGCCAGCTGGCGCGCATCAAGCAGTGGCGCGAAGTCTGCCCGGAACTCACCCTGCGCTCGACCTTTATCGTCGGCTTCCCGGGTGAAACGGAAGACGATTTCCAGATGCTGCTCGACTTCCTGAAAGAAGCTCGCCTCGACCGCGTCGGCTGCTTCAAGTACAGCCCGGTGGAAGGCGCGACCGCCAACGAGCTGGCGGATCAGGTGCCGGAAGAGGTGAAAGAAGAGCGCTGGAACCGCTTTATGCAGCTGCAGCAGCAGATCTCCGCCGAGCGCCTGCAGGAGAAAGTCGGTCGTGAAATTATGGTGCTGATCGACGAAGTGGATGAAGAAGGGGCAATTGGCCGCAGCATGGCCGATGCGCCGGAAATCGACGGCGCGGTCTACCTGAACGGTGAGAGTAAAGTCAAACCGGGCGACATTGTGCGGGTGAAAGTCGAACACGCCGACGAATACGATCTGTGGGGCAGCCGGGTTTAATTCCGCCCGCTTAACCTATCCCGGATGAAGGCGCTCGCGCGCCTTATCCGGGCGACAAAACCGCACAGGATTAACGTGCGGTGTGCTTTCCCGGACACCTGTCCGGGCTGCACAATCCTCGAACGCTACCCTTTTATCCTCGGATCCAGCGCATCGCGCAGGCCGTCACCCAGCAGGTTAAACGCCAGCACCGTCAGAAAAATCGCGATTGCCGGGAACAGCGCCACGTGCGGCGCCATCACCATATCCGCCCGCGCCTCGTTGAGCATCGCCCCCCACTCCGGCGTCGGCGGCTGCGCGCCAAGCCCCAGAAATGACAGGCTGGCAGCGGAGATAATCGACACCCCGATACGCATCGTAAAGTAGACCACAATCGATGATACCGTTCCGGGCAATATATGATTAAACAGGATGGTAGCATCGCTGGCGCCGATGCTGCGCGCCGACTCAATAAAGGTCTGCTGCTTAAGCACCAGGGTATTGCCGCGCACCAGACGCGCAAAGGCCGGGATCGAAAAGATCGCCACCGCGATGATGACGTTCGACATCCCGCTCCCCATTACCGCCACGACCGCAATTGCCAGCAAAATCCCCGGGAAAGCGAACAGCACGTCGCAGATACGCATAATGATGCGATCCCACCAGCCTTCGTAATACCCGGCCAGTAGCCCAAGTACGGTGCCGATGGCCGCGCCGATGAATACCGCCAGTACCCCGGCGGCCAGCGAGATCTGCGCGCCGACCAGCACCCGACTAAAGATATCCCGCCCCAGCGAATCAACGCCGAACCAGTGCATCATTGACGGTCCGTCGTTGAGCCGGTCGTAATCAAAATAGTTTTCCGCGTCGAACGGCGCAATCCACGGCGCCACAATCGCCACCGCAATCAGCAGCAGAACAAATACCCCCGCTCCCATCGCCACCGGCTGACCGCGAAACCGCCGCCAGAACTCGTGCCACGGGGTACGTATCTGCCCGGGTTTAATCCCCGGCATCGCGTTGATAGCCGCTTGTCTTCTCCAGTTGAGCAATCGCACCTTACTTGTACCTGATAGCCGGATTAATGGCGGCATACAGCACGTCCACCACTAAATTAATAAGAATAAACTCCAGAGAAAACAGGAGGACTTCCGCCTGAATCACCGGATAGTCGCGCATCTCCACCGAGTCCACCAGCAGACGCCCGAGGCCTGGCCAGTTAAAGACCTTCTCCACCACGATTGAGCCGCCGAGCAAAAAACCGAACTGCAGCCCCATCATGGTCACCACCGGGATCATCGCGTTGCGCAGGCCGTGCTTGAGCACCACCAGCGTTTCGCTGACGCCTTTCGCCCGCGCGGTACGCATGTAATCTTCATGCAGGACATCGACGAACGAGGCGCGGGTAAAGCGCGCCATCACCGCCGCTACCGCCGCGCCCAGGGTCAGCGAAGGCAGAATATAGTGGCGCCAGCTGTCGGCGCCCACCGTCGGCAGCCAGCCCAGCTCAACGGAAAAGACCTGCATCAGCAGCATGCCGAGCGCGAACGCCGGGAACGAGATGCCGGTTACCGCCAGCGCCATTCCCAGGCGATCCGGCCAGCGGTTGCGCCAGACTGCCGCCACGATCCCCGCCGCCATACCGAAGATCACCGCCCAGCTCATGCTGGCGAGCGTTAACCAGAACGTGGGCATGAAACGGCTGGCGATTTCGCTGCTTACCGGGCGACGCGAGGCCATCGAGGTACCGAAATCCCCCTGCACAATATTGCTGATATAGTGCCAGAACTGCACGTGCAGCGGCCGATCGAGCCCCAGCTGCTGGCGCACCATTCCCACCACCTGAGCATCGGCTTCCGGTCCGGCAATCAGCCGCGCCGGGTCCCCGGGCAGCATATGCACGAACAGAAACACCAGCACCGCCACAATCAGCAGCGTGGGGATCAGCCCCAGCAGGCGTTTAATCACATAATTGAGCATGCTTCTCCTTGCGCGAAGTCCCCGCAGCCTGCGCCCGGGGACCCGCAGCTATCTATTTAAGATCCGCCTGTTCAAAGCTAAATCCGGTATCCGGCTGGATATAGAATCCGGTCAGATTTTTACTGTGCGCCGAGACCAGTTTCTCTACCACCAGCGGCACCCACGGCGACTCTTTCCAGATAGTATCCTGCGCGTCTTTATACAGCCGCGTTTTTTCCTGCGCATCGGTGGTTTTCAGCGCGTCGTTGAGGTCTTTATCCACCTGGGGATTGCTATAGAAAGCCGTATTGAACAAGGTCGGCGGCCAGTTCTGCGACGCGAACAGCGGCGACAGCGCCCAGTCCGCTTCTCCGGTCGACGCCGACCAGCCGGTATAGAACATGCGTACGCCGCTCTCTTTCTGCCCCTTACCTTCCACTTCCGCCGCGCGCTGGCCCGCATCCATCGCCGTCAGCTGCGCCTTAATGCCCACCTGCGCCAGCTGCTGCTGGGTAAATTGCAGCACTTTCTGCGCCGTGCTGTGGTTGTGCGACGACCACAGCGTGGTGCTAAATCCATTCGGATAGCCCGCCTCTTTCAGCAGCTCGCGGGCCTTCGCCGGATCGTACGGCCAGGCGCTGTAGCTTTCAGCGTAGGCAATTGACGGCGGCACCACGCCGGTCGCCGGGGTGGCATAGCCCGCAAAGGCGACTTTTACCAGCGCCTGACGGTTAATGGCGTAGTTAATCGCCTCGCGCACTTTCGGGTTATCAAACGGCTTCTGCGTCACGTTCATGCTGATATAGCGCTGCATGATCGACGGGCTGGCCACCAGCTCCAGCTTGCTGTTTTTCGCCAGCAGCGGCGCCTGCTCGTAAGGGATCGGGAACGCAAACTGCGCTTCGCCGGTCTGCAGCATCGCCGCGCGGGTATTGTTATCCACGACCGGACGCCAGGTGATGGAGTCCAGCTTCGGCAGCCCCGGCTGCCAGTAACCGGCGAACTTCTTCACTTTAACGAAGTCGGTCTGATTCCAGGTGTCGAGCTGGTACGGGCCGGTGCCAACCGGATGGAAACCAATCTCTTTACCATATTTCTTCAGCGCCGCCGGAGAAATCATCGCCGTCGCCGGGTGGGCCAGGATATTGATAAACGCCGAGAAAGGTTGTTTGAGGGTAATTTTCACCGTTGTCGGGTCAACCGCCTCGGTGCTGGCGATATTTTTATACAGGTTATAGCGCTTGAGATGATTTTCCGGATTGCTGGCGCGATCGAGGTTGGCCTTAACCGCTTCGGCATTAAACTCGGTTCCGTCCTGGAACTTCACCCCCGGATGTAGCTTAATGGTATACACCAGGCCGTCCGGGGAAACGGTATAGCTTTCCGCCAGCACGTTTTGCAATTTCATCTCTTTATCAAGGCCGAACAGCCCCTGATAGAAGGACTTCGCGACGGCCTGCGACAGCGTGTCGTTAGCATCATACGGGTCGAGGGTCGTAAAGTTAGAGCCGACCGCCACCACCACATCTTTTGCGGCAAAGGCCGGAGCCGCTGTCAGCGCCGAAGCGACGCCCAGCGCCAACAGCCATTTGCCTGAAACGCGTTGAGTCATGTTGTTCTCCTGAAATGCTGCATTATTGGTGTCGTTGTTAGCGCGCCAGCACGTCGGCGGCGGGCTCTCTGGCGACAAAGTGCCCCGGTCCCACCTGCTGTAACGGCGTACTGATCCCCTCTTCGCCCCGCTTGAAGATGTTGCCCGGCAGCTCGTCTGAGAGCAGCACGCGCTGCGGACGACGATGCGCAGGATCGGCCACCGGAACGGCGGCCATCAGTTTACGGGTATAGGGGTGCTGCGGGTTTTCAAACACGGCGCGGCGCGGGCCGATCTCGACAATGCGCCCGCGATACATCACCGCCACGCGGTGGCTGATGCGCTCAACCACCGCCATGTCATGGGAGATAAACAGAAATGCGATACCCATCTCACGCTGTAGATCGAGCATCAGATTGATAATTTGCGCGCGAATCGACACATCAAGCGCCGATACCGACTCATCGGCAATCACCACTTTCGGATTGAGCGCCAGCGCGCGGGCAATACAGATGCGCTGCCGCTGGCCGCCGGAAAACTCGTGCGGATAGCGCCACGCATGCTCCGGCTCCAGCCCGACGCGTTCCAGCAGCCAGCTGACCCGCTCACGAGCGGCATCGCCCTCCAGCAGCCGATGCACGCGCAGCGGTTCCATAATCGAATAGCCCACCGTTTGCCGTGGGTCGAGGGAGGCGTAGGGGTCCTGAAAGATAAACTGGATATCGCGGCGCAGCGCCTGAAGCTTACTGCCCGTCAGCGTATCAATCCGCTGGCCGTTGAAGGTGATGCTGCCGCCCTGAGTTTCCACCAGCCGCAGCAGCGCCCGGCCGGTCGTTGATTTACCGCAGCCGGACTCCCCCACCAGGCTCAGGGTTTCGCCGGGCCATAAATCAAAGCTGACCTTTTCGACCGCATGCACCTCGCGGGTAATGCGGTTGAGGATGCCGCTGCGCAGCGGGAAGCGCGCCACCAGATCGCGAACTTTCAGGATCGGTTCCCCGGGCACAACGGTGTTCTGCCCCTCCGGCGACGGGCTCTGGTTTAACAGCGGGAAGCGGCGCGGCAGTGAAGTGCCGCGCATTGCCCCCAGCCGCGGCACCGCGGCCAGCAGCGCCTGAGTATACGGGTGCTTCGGGGCGCGGAAAATCTCCTCCACGCTGCCGGTTTCCACCGCTTCGCCGCGATACATCACCAGCACGCGGTCGGCGATATCGGCAACCACGCCCATATCGTGGGTAATAAAGATAACGCCCATCGCCATCTCTTTTTGCAGGACGGCGATCAGCTGTAAAATCTGCGCCTGAATAGTCACGTCCAGCGCGGTGGTCGGTTCATCGGCAATCAGCACAGCCGGTCGGCAGGAGAGCGCCATGGCGATCATCACCCGCTGACGCATCCCGCCGGAAAGCTGATGCGGATAGCGCGAGAGCATGGCTTCCGCTTCCGGAATGCGCACCTGATCGAGCATTTTCTTCGCTTCGCGCAGGGCCTCATCATGCTTCAGCCCCTGGTGTAAGCGGATAGATTCGGCAATCTGTTCACCGATGGTGAAGACCGGATTCAGCGAGGTCATCGGCTCCTGGAAGATCATCGCCATATCCGCGCCGCGCACGCCGCGCATCTCGGTTTCAGACTGTTCGCTCAGCTCAATCACCTGCCGGCTGCGACGACGCAGCAGCAGCGCATCGCTGCGCACTTCGCTGACCGCCTGGTCGAGCAGGCGCATCAGCGCCAGGGACGTCACCGACTTCCCGGAGCCGGACTCGCCGACAATCGCCAGCGTCTCGCCGCGCCGCAGGGTAAACGACAGGTCGCGGACGGCGGAAAAAGCCTCCTGCTGCTGATTGAACACGACGTTCAGGCCGCGCACCTGCAGAACATCATCGGCATCGATTTCTTGACTATGCGGCAACGCCCTTTCCTCTTATTCGCGATAAATACCAATCGTGGGCGTATCGCCCGCATAACACCAGGCCCGGTACATGCCTTCGCTATTAAACGGCAGCGCCACGTTGCCTTCTCTGTCGATGGCGATCAGGCCGCCGCTGCCGCCCAGCGCCGGAAGTTTCTCCATCACCACCCTTTCGCAGGCCTCCTGCAGGCTGAGCTGGCTATACTCCATCAGCGCCGAAATATCGTAGGCCGCGAGCGTACGTATAAACACTTCGCCGGTACCGGTACAGGAAACGGCGACGCTGGCGTTATTGGCATAGCAGCCCGCACCCGGCAGCGGGCTGTCGCCGACGCGTCCCGGTAGCTTATTGGTCATGCCGCCGGTGGAGGTCGCCGCCGCGAGGTTGCCCGCCAGATCCATCGCGACCGCGCCGACGGTGCCCATTTTGTGCCGTTCATCCAGCGGCGCGGCGTGGTGATCGAGCACGATATCGTCGCCCTCCTGCGCCTGACGCAGCTGCAGCAAACGCTCGGAAGTCGAAAACAGGCTGTTATCGACCCGCGCCATACCGCGGGAAGCGGCAAACGCTTCCGCCCCCTCGCCAATCAACAGCACGTGCGGGCTTTGCTCCAGCACCAGCCGCGCCGCCAGCACCGGATTGCGTAAATGCTGAACCCCGGCCACGGCCCCCGCCTGTAAGCTGTAACCATCCATCACGCAGGCATCGAGCTCATGGCGGCTATCGCGGGTAAATACCGAGCCAATACCGGCGTTAAATAACGGGCACTCCTCCAGCAGCCGGACCGCTTCGGTTACCGTATCCAGCGCGCTGGCCCCGGCAGCCAGCATTTTTTGTCCACTATCGACAATCGCCGACAGCGCCGCCACGTACTCCCGCTCGCGCGCCGGCGTCATCTGCGCGCGGCTAATCGCCCCGGCCCCGCCGTGAATTGCTATAACCGCCTTACCCATTGCGCCATTCCTTAACGATAAAGTGTATAAATATCATTATCGTGCTGACTGTCCTATACAATTTTTGAATATAGAAAGAGCGGACGGTGATGTAAAGCTTGTCGCCAGATGGGTTATAGCCCGCCTCTCTTTTCTGCCATAATAGGCGTTTTCGATGTTTGCCCGCAGGAGAAACCCATGGATTTTACCGCCGGACTGATGCCGCTCGACACAGCCCTGACCCAGATGCTCACTCGTATTACGCCGCTGAATGCGACGGATACCGTACCGCTGTTGCAGGCCTTTTCGCGCGTGACCGCCCATGATCTCGTTTCGCCGCTTAACGTTCCCGGTTTTGATAACTCGGCGATGGACGGCTACGCCGTGCGCCTGGCGGATCTCACCGACGGCGCAGCGCTGCCGGTGGCCGGCAAGGCCTTCGCCGGTCAACCCTTTGACGGCGTCTGGCCCGCGGGCACCTGTATCCGCATTATGACCGGCGCGCCGGTGCCGGAAGGCTGCGACGCGGTGGTGATGCAGGAGCAGGCCGAACAAACCGATGAGGGTATCCGCTTCCTCGCCCCGGTGAAAAACGGGCAGAATATTCGTCGTCTTGGCGAAGACATCGCCCACGGCGCGGTCGTCTTCCCCGCAGGTACCCGCCTGACCGCCGCCGAGCTGCCGGTCATCGCCTCGCTGGGGATTGCCGAGGTTGAGGTGGTGCGTAAAGTGCGGGTGGCGGTCTTCTCCACCGGCGATGAGCTCCAGCTACCGGGCCAGCCGCTGGCCGACGGGCAAATTTACGATACCAACCGCCTGGCGGTGCACCTGATGCTGCAGGAGCTGGGCTGCGAGGTCATTAACCTCGGCATTATTCCCGACGACCCGGCTAAACTGCGCGAAGCCTTTATTCAGGCTGACCAGCAGGCCGACGTGGTGATTAGCTCCGGCGGCGTTTCCGTCGGCGAGGCGGACTACACCAAAGCGATCCTCGAAGAGCTGGGGGAAATCGGCTTCTGGAAGCTGGCGATTAAGCCGGGTAAACCTTTCGCTTTCGGCAAGCTCAACCACAGCTGGTTCTGCGGCCTGCCCGGCAACCCGGTTTCCGCAACGCTGACCTTCTACCAATTGGTTCAGCCGCTGCTGGCGAAGCTGTCCGGCAACGTCGGGCAAGCTCAGCCGATGCGCCTGCGCGTTCGCGCCGCCTCCGGCCTGAAGAAATCGCCGGGCCGCCTCGATTTTCAGCGCGGCGTGCTGCAGCGCGGTCCCGACGGCGAGCTGGTGGTTAGCAGCACCGGTCACCAGGGCTCGCATATCTTCAGTTCATTCAGCCTCGGCAACTGCTTTATCGTTCTCGAACGCGAGCGCGGCAACGTGGAAGCGGGCGAATGGGTGGAAGTCGAGCCGTTTAATCATCTGTTCGGAGGGCTGTAATGGGCATGGAGCTGAGCGATGCGGAGATGCTGCGCTATAACCGGCAGATTATTCTCCGCGATTTCGATTTTGACGGTCAGGAGCAGCTGAAAGCCTCCCGTGTGCTGGTCGTCGGCCTCGGCGGGCTGGGCTGCGCCGCCGCGCAGTATCTGGCGGCGGCAGGCGTGGGCCAGCTAACCCTGCTCGATTTCGACACCGTCTCGCTCTCCAACCTTCAGCGCCAGACGCTGCACAGCGACGACACCATCGGCCAGCCGAAGGTCGACTCCGCCCGCGCCGCGCTGGCGCGGATTAATCCCCACGTTCAGCTCACGGCGCTCAACGCGCGGTTGGAAGACGAGGCGCTGGCGGCGCAAATCGCCGCCCACGATCTGGTGCTCGACTGTACCGACAACGTCGCGATCCGTAACCAGCTCAACGCCGGATGTTTCCGCCATAAAACGCCGCTGGTCTCCGGCGCGGCGATTCGCATGGAAGGGCAAATCAGCGTCTTTACGTATCAGGAAGATGAACCCTGCTACCGCTGCCTGAGCCGCCTGTTTGGCGAAAACGCCCTCACCTGCGTCGAAGCCGGCGTCATGGCGCCGCTGGTTGGCACCATCGGTTCGCTGCAGGCGATGGAAGCGATTAAGCTGCTGGCCCGCTACGGTAGCCCGGCAACGGGAAAAATCGTCATGTACGACGCCATGCGCTGCCAGTTCCGCGAAATGAGGCTGCCTCGTAACCCTCACTGCGAGGTGTGCGGTACGCCCTGATCCTTTTCCGGCGGCGCTGTCGCCGGATGTTTTGTGACCCGCAGCGGCATTTTAACCTTCATTCTCCTTCCTCTTTCTGCTTGTTGATTTATATCAATACAACTTTCATTCGAAAGTAATTTAATCTTCATATGCAAATAAGAGGGTGAATCATGATCTTCAACATTCAGCGTTATTCAACCCATGACGGCCCGGGGATCCGCACTGTTGTCTTCCTCAAAGGGTGTTCGCTGGGCTGCCGCTGGTGCCAGAATCCGGAAAGCCGCGCCCGCACGGCGGATTTGCTGTATGACGCCCGCCTTTGCCTGGACGGCTGCGACCTCTGCCAGCAGGCTGCGCCGGAGGTGATTACCCGCAAGCTGGACGGTCTGATTATCCACCGCGAAAAGCTCACCGATGCGCATATCGGCAAATTGCGCGACTGCTGCCCGAGCACGGCATTAACCGTGTGCGGCGAAGAGAAAAGCGTCGAAGAGATTATGGCCACGGTGCTGCGCGACAAACCGTTTTACGACCGCAGCGGCGGCGGCGTCACGCTTTCCGGCGGCGAGCCGTTTATGAATCCCGAACTGGCCCGACAGCTGTTTGAGGCCAGCCACAACGCGGGGATCCACACCGCGGTCGAAACCTGCCTGCACGTGCCGTGGAAATACGTCGAACCCGCTTTGCCGTTTATCGACCTGTTTCTCGCCGACCTCAAGCACGTCAACGAAGCGATTTTTCAGCAGTGGACGGACGGCAGCGCCCGCCGGGTGCTGGATAACCTGCAGCGCGTCGCGCAGGCCGGAAAGAAAATCATCATTCGCGTGCCGCTGATCCAGGGCTTTAACGCCAACGAAAGCGATATTGCCGCCATTACCGATTTTGCCGCTGACCGTTTACAGGTTGGCGAGATCCACTTCCTGCCTTACCACACCTTAGGCATGAATAAATACCAATTACTCAGTCAGCCCTATACCGCTCCGGATAAACCGCTTGCTGCACCCGAGCTGCTCGCCTTCGCGCAGCGCTATGCTCAGAGCAAAGGTTTAACGGCGACTCTACGAGGATAACCTTATGACAACGTTGAAACTGGATACTCTGAGCCCGCGCATTCAGGCGCATAAAATGGCGCTGGTGCATATCGTTAAGCCGCCGGTTTGTACCGAGCGCGCCCTGCACTATACCGAAGCCTATCAGCAGCACCTGGATAAGCCGATCCCGGTACGCCGCGCGCTGGCGCTGGCCCATCACCTGGCGGAACGCACGATCTGGATTAAGCACGATGAACTGATCGTCGGCAACCAGGCCAGCGAAGTTCGCGCGGCGCCTATCTTCCCGGAATACACCGTTAGCTGGATCGAAAAAGAGATCGACGACCTCGCCGATCGCCCCGGCGCCGGTTTTGCCGTTAGCGAAGAGAACAAACGCGTGCTCCATGAAGTGTGCCCGTGGTGGCGCGGTCAAACCGTACAAGATCGCTGCTACGGCATGTTTACCGACGAGCAAAAAGCGCTGCTGGCGACCGGCATTATCAAAGCCGAAGGCAATATGACCTCCGGCGACGCTCACCTTGCGGTCAACTATCCGCTGCTGCTGGAAAAAGGCCTCGACGGCATGCGGGCGAAAGTCGCCGAGCGCCGTTCGCGCATTAACCTGACCGTGCTGGAAGATCTGCACGGCGAGCAGTTCCTTAAAGCCATTGATATCGTGCTGGAAGCGGTCAGCGACCACTGTAAGCGCTATGCCGGGCTGGCGCGCAGCATGGCCGCGACGGAGAGCCGCGAATCCCGCCGCGACGAGCTGCTGGCGATAGCCGAAAATTGCGATATTATCGCCCACGAGCCGCCGAAAACCTTCTGGCAGGCGCTGCAGCTGTGCTATTTCATCCAGCTGATTCTGCAGATCGAATCCAACGGTCACTCGGTCTCTTTCGGCCGTATGGACCAGTATCTCTACCCTTACTATCGCCGCGACGTTGAGCTGGCGCAATCATTGGATCGCGAACACGCCATCGAGCTGCTGCACTGCTGCTGGCTGAAGCTGCTGGAAGTGAACAAAATTCGCTCCGGCTCGCACTCTAAGGCTTCCGCCGGTAGCCCGCTGTACCAGAACGTCACCATCGGCGGCCAGAATCTGGTGGACGGCAACGCGCAGGACGCGGTGAACCCGCTCTCCTACGCTATCCTGGAATCCTGCGGTCGGCTGCGTTCGACTCAACCTAACCTCAGCGTGCGCTATCACGCGGGCATGAGCAACGACTTCCTCGACGCCTGCGTGCAGGTGATCCGCTGCGGCTTCGGCATGCCGGCGTTCAACAACGATGAAATCGTCATCCCGGAATTTATCAAGCTGGGGATTGAGCCGCAGGACGCGTACGACTATGCCGCTATCGGCTGCATCGAAACCGCCGTCGGCGGTAAATGGGGCTATCGCTGCACCGGGATGAGCTTTATCAACTTCGCCCGCGTCATGCTGGCAACCCTGGAAGGCGGCCGCGACGCCACCAGCGGCCAGGTTTTCCTGCCGCAGGAACATGCGCTGTCAAAAGGCAACTTCGACAACTTTGAACAGGTTCTGGCCGACTGGGATACGCAGATCCGCTACTACACGCGCAAATCTATCGAGATTGAGTACGTGGTCGACACCATGCTGGAAGAGAACGTGCACGATATTCTCTGCTCGGCGCTGGTCGATGACTGCATCGAGCGCGCGAAGAGCATCAAGCAGGGCGGCGCGAAGTATGACTGGGTTTCCGGTCTGCAGGTCGGCATCGCTAACCTCGGCAACAGCCTGGCGGCAGTGAAGAAGCTGGTGTTCGATCAGGGCGTTATTGGTCAGCAGGAGCTGGCAAAGGCGCTGGCTGAAGACTTCGAAGGCCTGACCCACGAGCAGCTGCGCCAGCGCTTAATCAACGGCGCGCCGAAATACGGTAACGATGAAGACAGCGTGGATATGCTGCTGGCTCGCGCCTACCAGACCTATATCGACGAGCTGAAGCTGTATCATAACCCGCGCTACGGCCGCGGCCCGATCGGCGGCAACTACTACGCCGGCACCTCGTCCATTTCCGCCAACGTGCCGTTTGGCGCCCAAACGATGGCGACGCCGGATGGCCGTAAAGCGCACTCGCCGCTGGCGGAAGGGGCCAGCCCGGCCTCCGGCACCGACCATCTCGGGCCGACTGCGGTAATCAGCTCGGTGGGCAAACTGCCGACCGGCTCAATCCTCGGCGGCGTACTGCTTAACCAGAAGCTGAACCCGGCCACGCTGGAGAACGAATCCGATAAGCAGAAACTGATGGTGCTGCTGCGCACCTTCTTCGAGGTGCATAAAGGCTGGCATATTCAGTACAACATCGTGTCGCGCGAGACGCTGCTGGAAGCGAAGAAACACCCAGACCAGTATCGTGATTTAGTGGTCCGCGTGGCCGGATACTCGGCGTTCTTTACCGCCCTGTCGCCGGATGCACAGGACGATATTATCGCCCGTACCGAGCATACGCTGTAAGTCACATCCCCCGGCTTGCGCTACGCTTAGCCGGGCTACAGGTTCGAAGCCGTTTGCGGGCCGGTAGCCCGGGTAAGGCGTTTACGCCGCAATCCGGGGTTTTATGCTGCACAGAGGTGAACGCAAACTTTCATTCGAAATAAATTTGTGCTCCCCATCACATTGTAATTAGAATGTTACTGGTCGAAGTTAAGCCAGGAGCATGTGTTATGACCGTTAAAGTTATCGTCACCGATATGGACGGAACTTTTCTCAATGACGCCAAGCAGTATGACCGCTCGCGTTTTCTCGCGCAGTTCGCGCAACTCCAGCAGCAGGGTATTGAGTTCGTGGTCGCCAGCGGCAACCAGTACTACCAGCTGATCTCTTTTTTCCCGGAAATCCGTGACCAAATCTCCTTTGTTGCCGAGAACGGCGCGCTGGTTTACGAACGCGGTCAACAGCTGTTCCACGGCGAACTCACCCGTCATGAATCCCAGGTCGTCATTGGTGAACTGCTGAAAGACCCGCAGCTCAACTTCGTCGCCTGCGGCCTCGAGAGCGCTTACGTCAGCGAGCGCGCGCCCGAGGCGTTCGTCACCCTGATGTCAAAGCACTACCATCGCCTGCAGCGCATTAGCCGCTATCATGACATCGACGACACGCTGTTTAAGTTTTCCCTTAACCTGCCGGATAGCGAAATCCCGCAGCTTATCGACAAACTGCACGTCTCGCTGGACGGCATCATGAAGCCGGTCACCAGCGGCTTCGGCTTCGTCGATTTGATTATCCCCGGCCTGCATAAAGCCAACGGTATAAGCCGCCTGCTGAAGCGCTGGAACATCTCACCGCAGGCCTGCGTAGCCATTGGCGACAGCGCTAACGATACGGAAATGCTCAAGCTGGTGAAATACTCTTTCGCGATGGCCAACGCCGCCGAAAGCATCAAGGCGGTGTCGCGTTTTGCCACCGATGATAACAACCACGACGGCGCGCTGAACGTCATTCAGGCCGTCCTCGACCACACCGCCCCGTTCAACGAGTAACGCCACACCCGGGGTTTACCGCCCCGGCTTCCCGTTTTGTGCACCTCCGCATAATTTTAAACTTGCATTAACTTAATTTTAACTTAAATTATCATATGTAAGATAAATTACTTTCGAATGAAAGATGAGAGGTCATTATGGCTGTTACCCATACCTGTGAAACTTTACCCGCCGACCCCAAAGCGGCCATCCGCCGGATTAAACAGGAGCTGCGGGCGCAAATTGGCGACGTGCAGGCGGTGTTCGATCGGCTGACGGCGCGTATCGCCGCGCGTCTGGAAGAGATTGACGCCCTTAAGGCCAGCGGTCAGGACGTCTGGCCGACGATCCCGTTCGCCGATATTGCCCGGGGCCAGGTCACGGAAGCCCAGCGCGAGCTCATCAAGCGTCGCGGCTGCGCCGTTATCAAGGGCCATTTTTCTCGCGAACAGGCGCTGGCGTGGGACAACGCAATGCTCGAGTATCTCGACCGCAACCATTTCGATGACGTTTATAAAGGTCCCGGCGATACCTTTTTCGGGTCGCTGGAAGCTTCGCGCCCGGAAATCTATCCGATTTACTGGTCCCAGGCGCAGATGCAGGCGCGACAGAGCGATGAAATGGCCGCCGTGCAGTCGTTCCTCAACCGTCTGTGGACCTTTAACCGCGACGGCAAACAGTGGTTCGACCCGGACGTCAGCGTCATTTACCCGGACCGCATTCGCCGCCGCCCGCCGGGAACCACCTCGAAAGGTCTGGGGGCTCATACCGATTCCGGTGCCCTGGAGCGCTGGCTGCTGCCGGCCTATCAGAAAGTGTTTGCCGACGTGTTTAACGGCAACATTGATGCTTACGACCCGTGGGACGCGGCGCACCGCACCGAAGTCGAAGAGTATACGGTCGACAACACCACCAAATGCTCGGTGTTCCGCACCTTCCAGGGGTGGACCGCGCTCTCCGATATGATCCCCGATCAGGGTCTGCTACACGTGGTGCCGATCCCGGAAGCGATGGCTTACGTGCTGCTGCGTCCGCTGCTCGACGATGTCCCGGAAGATGAGCTGTGCGGCGTCGCGCCGGGCAAGGTGCTGCCGATTTCGGAAAAATGGCACCCGCTGCTGATCAAAGCCTTAAGCTCTATTCCGGCGCTGAATGCGGGCGATTCGGTATGGTGGCACTGCGACGTGATCCACTCGGTCGCGCCGGTGGAAAATCAGCAGGGCTGGGGCAACGTGATGTATATTCCCGCCGCACCAATGTGCGAGAAAAACCTCGCCTACGCGCAGAAGGTCAAAGCGGCGCTGGCGCGCGGCGCTTCGCCGGGAGATTTCCCCCGCGAGGATTATGAAAGCGACTGGGAAGGCCGCTTTACGCTGGATGACTTAAATATCCACGGTAAGCGCGCGTTGGGGATGGCGAATTAATCATCATATAGCCCCTTCGCTTCAACGGCGGTACGGCGGTTACCGGCGCGTATCCGCCGTACCGAATCGCGTACTGCCAGCGTCCCATGCAGGAGTAACGCGCCGTGCGGCGCATCGGGACGGATCAGTCTCTGCTGTAATAAATGTACCGCTTCGGCCCCTAATTCATCGCGTGGGACGTGGACGGCGGTTAGCGGTACATCCTGGATCGCCGCCAGGTTAAAGCCGTCGATGCTCATGACGGAAACATCCTGCGGGACGCGCAAACCGCGTTTTTGTAATGCGGCGATCGTGCCTGCCGCCATAAAATCACCGCCCACCAGAAATGCCGTCGGCAGCGGGCCATCGCCGCGCTGATCCAGCCACTCCCCGACTTTTTCCTCGGTATCCCTGGCGCTGAAGTTGGCCACAGCGAGTAAATCCCTGCCGTCAACGAAACGGAGATTACGCGCCCGCCACGCCTGCTTAATGCCCAGCAGACGCAGCTCCATGGTATAGCGGCGCAGGCACATCACGTTCATGATCGCCTGATGCCCCATCTCAAATAGATACCGGGCGGCGAACTGGCCGATCAGCCGATGATCCGGCGCCACGGAGGGTAAACGCATTCCCGCGTCGTGGCAGTTAATCATCACGCAGGGCTTCGCCAGATCGGCCGCCAGATCGTGAATATGCGGATCGTCGATACCCAGTAAAATCGCGGCCTGGGTCGATGCTTCATGCATGCGCTGCAAAAACAAATTGGCATCGCTGTCGTTCTCTTCCAGCGCGCAATAGCGCAGGTGTACCTCATGCGGCATAAGGGCGCTATTGATGCTTTGAATCACCCGATAGTAGTAAATATCCGTGCGTTCATCGAAAGCGCGCTGAGGGGCAAAGACCACCAGATTATTGAGCAGCATTCGCCCGGCGGCGATACCCTCCATCACGCCCAGCTCGCGGGCGCAATCCAGTACCCTCTGGCGAGCCCTGGCGCTGGTATTTGCTTTTCCCGCCAGCACCCGCGATACCGTGCTCACCGACAGCCCGGTACGCGCCGCGATTTCGCTCACTTTCAGCTTTTTGTCCATTTTGTGATCGCGCTCTACTTTGCTCATGAAAAAATTTTCATATTGAGAATGTGAATATTTTTAAGCGATTTGGCGATGTCATACTGCGATCTGGATCGTTCCATGAAAATATTTGCAGAATTGTCGCTATTGCCCGCTCGCATTCTCCCTTAGCCTGAATTGGTCCAACACCTTTGAGATTAGTCAACCAATAGTGTCGAGACATCAACCTTAACAAACAACGAAATAGAAAATTTTAGCGACAACTCAGCAAGCGGGTTGGTCAATTTTCCCTACTACATGTCTCGTGGAGAGTTCTATGAGCCAAGGCCTCAATAATGATATGGCGGTCAGTAAATCGCGCCGCATAGTGAAGAACCTGCGCTGGTGGATGCTGGTGCTGTTTTTACTCGGCGTCACCGTTAACTACATCACGCGTAATTCGTTGGGGATTATCGCCCCGGAACTAAAAACCTCCCTGGGTATTACCACTGAACAGTACTCATGGATAGTCGGCGCTTTTCAGCTGGCGTACACCATTTTCCAGCCGCTCTGCGGCTGGCTTATCGACGTTATTGGCCTCAAGCTCGGCTTTATGATCTGCGCCACCCTGTGGGCCATCGCCTGCATCGCCCATGCCGGGGCGGGGAGCTGGCTGCACCTGGCGATTCTGCGCTTTTTCATGGGCGGCGCTGAGGCGGCGGCGACGCCAGCCAACGCCAAAACGCTGGGTGAGTGGTTTCCAAAATCCGAGCGGCCGATCGCGGCAGGCTGGGCGGGCGTCGGCTTCTCCGTGGGCGCCATGCTGGCGCCGCCGATTATCTACTTCGCACACGCTTCGTTCGGCTGGCAGGGGGCATTCATGTTCACCGGCGCGCTGGCGCTGCTGTGGGTCGTGCTGTGGTGGGCGTTCTATCATAACCCGGAAAAACACCCTAACCTCGGTAAAGCTGAGCTGGCGCTGATCCAGCAGGACAATGAAGCGCCACCGGTCAAACTGCCCTTCTTTACCGCGCTGAAAACCGTATCGAAAAACAAGCGCTTCTACGGTATCGCCATTCCGGCCTTTATGGCTGAGCCCGCCTGGGCGGTGCTGAGCTTCTGGGTACCGCTCTACCTGGCGAAAGAGCACGGCATGGATTTAAAACAAATCGCCATGTTTGCCTGGCTGCCGTTTCTGGCGGCCGACCTCGGCAGCGTCGCCAGCGGCTATCTGACCAAACTGTATACCCGCTGGTTCGGCTGTTCGCGAGTGAACTCGGTGGTCGCCAGCTCCGTCACCGGCGCCTTCCTGATGATTTCGCTCGCCACCGTGGCGATCACCCGCGATCCCTATATCACCATCGTGCTGATTTCGATAGGCGGCTTCGGCCACCAGATCATCTCCTGCATGCTCAGCGCGCTGGTGGTGGAGTCGTTCGATAAAGGACAGATGGCGACCGTGAACGGGATGCGCGGCTCCGCCGCCTGGATCGCCAGCTTTCTGTTCTCGCTGTTGATTGGCGTCACCGCCGACAAAATCGGCTTCAACCCGCTATTTATCGCCATGGGGTTCTTTGACCTGATTGGCGCGGTATTCCTGGTGGCATTTATTGCTGAACGTCGCGCAAAACGCGCCTGAGAGTGGATGTAAAAAATGAAGACTTTGAAAAACTGGACTTTGCACCAACGGCTGGACCACCACGTTGAGCTGATCGTAGACGGCCAGCACACCCTGTGTCTGTACGTGCTGGAAGAGAATATGTTCCGCGTGCTGCTAAAGCGGCACGGCCAGCTGGCGCTGGATCGCACCTGGAGTATCGCTCCCCAGCAGGACGTGCCTTGGGAAGGGCGCCCGCGCGAAGATTTGAGCGGCTTTAGCCTCCCCGCCTGGCAGCTCACGGAGCATAGCGATACCCTGAGCATCGCCACCGACCAGCTGCGCGTCACCGTCCACCAGCCGCTGTGGCTGGAATGGAGCTATCGCGATGAGGCCGGCGAGTGGCAGCCGCTGGTTAACGACCGCCCCACCAGCGCCTACCTGGCGAATGCGCACGGCGACGGCGTTGCCCACTACCTGAGCCGACGCAAAGACGAACGCTTCTACGGTCTGGGCGAAAAAGCCGGCGATCTGCAGCGTAACGGGAAGCGCTATGAGATGCGTAACCTCGACGCCATGGGCTATAACGCGGCGAGCACCGACCCGCTGTACAAACATATTCCGTTTACCATCGCGCAGCGTAGCGATGTCAGCTACGGTCTGTTTTACGACAACCTGAGCAGCTGCTGGCTGGATCTCGGCAACGAAATCGATAATTACCATACCGCCTATCGCCGCTGGCAGGCGGAAGCCGGCGACATCGATTACTATCTTTTTTCCGGCAAACGGGTGCTGGATATCACCAAAGCATTCGTACGCCTGACCGGCAAAACGCTGTTCGGACCGAAATGGAGTCTCGGCTACAGCGGTTCGACGATGCACTACACCGACGCGCCGGATGCGCAAAACCAGCTGATGAACTTCATCCGCCTGTGTGATGAACACGCCATTCCGTGCGATTCGTTCCAGCTCTCTTCCGGCTATACCTCGATTGACGGCAAGCGCTACGTCTTTAACTGGAACAACGATAAGGTGCCGCAGCCGAAGGTGATGAGCCAGGCCTTCCACGATGCCGGACTGAAGCTCGCCGCCAATATTAAGCCCTGCCTGCTGCAGGACCATCCGCGCTATAACGAGGTCGCGGAGCGCGGGCTTTTTATCCGCGATTCACAGGCGGATGCTCCCGAGCGCTCCAGCTTCTGGGATGACGAAGGGTCGCACCTTGACTTTACCAACCCGCAAACCGTCGCCTGGTGGCAGGAAGGCGTGACAACCCAGCTGCTGGAGATGGGTATCGACTCCACGTGGAACGATAATAACGAGTATGAAGTCTGGGACGGCGAAGCCCGCTGTTACGGGTTTGGCGAGGAAATTGCCATTAAACATATTCGCCCGGTCATGCCGCTGCTGATGATGCGCGCGTCGCTGGAGGCTCAGCAGCGCTTTGCGCCGCACAAACGACCGTACCTGATCTCTCGCTCCGGCTGCGCCGGGATGCAGCGCTACGTCCAGACCTGGAGCGGCGATAACCGTACCAACTGGGATACGCTGCGCTATAACACCCGCATGGGGCTGGGAATGAGCCTCTCCGGGCTGTTCAATGTCGGCCACGATGTTGGCGGCTTCTCTGGCGATAAACCGGACCCGGAGCTGTTCGTACGCTGGGTACAAAACGGCGTTATGCATCCGCGCTTTACCATTCACTCGTGGAATGACGACCAGACGGTCAACGAAGCCTGGATGTACCCGGAAGTCACGCCGGCTATCCGTTCAGCCATTGAGCTGCGCTATCGTCTGCTGCCGTATCTCTATACGCTGCTGTGGCAGGCTCACGCCGACGATGAACCGATGCTGCGTCCGACCTTCCTCGATCACGAACACGATCCGCAGACGTTTGCCGAATGCGACGACTTCCTGCTGGGTCGCGATCTGCTGGTCGCCAGCGTCGTCGAACCCGGCGCGCGTCAGCGCCGCGTCTGGCTGCCGGCCAATCAGGACGGCTGGTACGACTTTGATAGCCACCAGTGGTTCGCGGGAGGTCAGTGGATCGTCCTTGATGCGCCGCTGGAAAAACTGCCGCTGCTGGTTCGCGCCGGAGCAGGCCTGCCGCTGAGCGAGCGTATCCGCCACGTCGATGCGCAAAAAGACGATTGCCGCGAGCTGAAGCTGTTCCCGCTGAAGGGCGTGGGGACCCGTCGCGGCCTGCTGTTTGAAGATGATGGCGAAAGCTGGGGCTATCAGAATGGCCATGCGCTGTGGGTAGAATGGGAAATGGTTTGCGATAGCGCCAGCATCAACCTGAAGGTGAACGCGCGCGGCGATTATCGTCCGGCGTGGAAAGCGCTGAAGGTGTCGTTGCCGGCGGGGGAAAAACGCAGGCTGCTGGTGAACGGTGAAGAAAGGAGCGAGTGGCGGGTGTAGCCCTCACCTTTTTCGCGCTGCCACCGGGGAATTCAGCCACGCTGCGCTCTGCTCCCGGGGGCGGCGCTTGACGCGCCTTGCCCGGGCTACAGGTTCATCGCCGTCTGCGGGCCGGTAGCCCGGACAGATGCGCAGCATCGCCTCCGGGGAATT